>NZ_CP110081.1:0-111544 GCF_027594725.1 Buttiauxella sp. WJP83 | reverse complement strand
AAATGCGTCGATAGACACGTTCTGTCGGGTTGCACGCTTCCAGAAGCTGCGGATCGCTTCCGGCGCTTCTTCCACGTTGCGATGAATGTCCTCTTTGAAAAGGTACTTGTTGATGAGGTTCACCACTTCGCGAGTGTGGTTGAAGCGATAGGCGCGCTCCAGGCGTTCTTTGAACTCCTGATCACCCTCTTTGTAGTAGCGGAAGATGTTGTCGTTGAACCAGGCACGTCCGCCAGCGTAGGTGCTGGCGAGGAAGTCCCAATGCTCCTTTTTCTTCTCATATTCTGGGTGGCGTCGCGCCACCAGGTCTTTGATTTGTTTTTCAGTCAATTCCATTTGCTTTATCTCATCATCTAAGTAAGTACTTACCTATCTTGATCCGCCAATAATAACACGGTTTTTCACCGGATACCTACGATGAACCGGGTAGCCCAACGCATCCGCACTGTGCTCGATGCCACCTGACTTATCCATATCGCGGGAACCAGGCTTGTAGATAACCTTTTCTAGCGAATCGATGAGGTGTTTGCACTTCGGATCAACGTACAAACGAATCTCACCAGACGCGCTCATCAGAAGACGGTTCACCGCATTCACACGGTCTGCAATCGGCGGGTGCTTCTTCGGATGATCGACACGCAGGAAGCCTTTCTCTTTGAAGATGTCCACATCAGATTCACCCCGAGCGTGCTGGCGATACGCACCGGCAGGGTCAGGGAAGATAGTGACCTGAGACTTCCAGCGCCAGTATCGACGCTCCAGCTCATCACACACTTCTGCCGTGTTGGATGAAAAGAGCACCAGCTCATCAACCGCCCACAGCTCGCCATTTGGCTGCGGCTGCAGGATGACCGAGGACATCGGGTCGATGTTGAAGTCCTGACCAACCCAAATAGGCAGCTTCGGATTGAACTGGAGTGGCTTCACATGCACGTTTCTGTCGAACGGATAGTAGACACGACCGGACATGTTCTCGAAACTGGCCAAGTATTCCTGAGCAAACGATTTAGGGTCCATATCGTTCTTCGCGGCTTCGATTTCAGCCGCAGGAACGAACGGAGAATCGGCGGTAACAAACTGCCAGCTCTTCCACTGCCCTTTGCGTTGCAGCTCTTCGTTCTGACCGATAGTCCACAGTTTATGGAACTCGGAGAAGCCTTTTGGTGTACCGATGATCAGCGCACCACCGCGAGTAGAGGACAATGTCGGACGCAGTACCTTGTACCAGGTGTCCGCCTTCATATCCTGAAACTCATCGAGCACCACAAAGTGAAGTGCAACACCACGAAGCGTATCTGGCTTATCAGCGCCTTTAAGCGCAATTTCAGAGCCGTTCTTCAACACGATGGTCATCGTGGTGTCGTTTTTCTTGCGCACCCACTTACGCGGAAGCACTTCCTGCAGGTCATCCCACAAGATTTGTCGTGCCATCTGGTAGGTAGGGGCAACATACCAGACACGCTGTTTCTTCGATTTCGCCGCCGCACGGATGATGGTGGAGATCGACAACCGAGATTTACCCCAGCGTCGCCCCGCACACACCACTTTGAAACGATGTGGCGACTGGAAGACTTGCATCTGCCCAGAATGCAGCTGTACGAGACTCAGAGATGACGGGATAGCCATAATTAGACGCTCCCATCACTTTCATCGCCCGACGCGTCAGAATCGCTCTCAGCTTCGCTCAACGCTTCTTCTTCGAGTGACTCAAGAAGATCGTCATCAATCAGCTCAGGCTCATCGTCTTCCTTACGCAGCTGCGCCACCTGGGAAGGCGTAAGCTCGCCAAATACCAGGTTTGGAATTTCCTCGTCGTCGTTCTCTGCACGCTCCATACCGAGCGCTTTCGAAGAGACTTCAAAACACTTCGCAAGAGTGCCGCTGGCACGATGAAGGCTTTTCAGATCGTCTTCAATTGTTGCGAGTGATCTGCCTTCTCGCTTGGCAGTGGCCACCTCGTGCATCACCATACGACCGATCGCAAAAGCCCAATCGTCGTAACGCGTGCGGCGTTCCTCAATCTTTTCCGCTCGCGCCTTAGCACGCAGTTCAGCGTCGGATTTGAGTGACTCGCGCACCATCTTCCCAACGGAGTCCGCGCCTTTCTCTAACCCACGCTTTTTGAAATGTCTGGAGAGCGTTTCACGACGAATGCCGTACTCTTCCTCCAGCTTTGAGAGTGTGTATTCGCCGGAAGTCCATTTTGCTTCGGCTTCTGCCCACTCAGCTGGCGTCAGGCGAGATTTGCTCTCGTCTTTTTCTACAGTCATAGATCCCTCTAAAACACTCAGAGCGCATCCTTGCGCTCTTAAACAACTTGTTTAAATCTGTGCCTAACCAATTTGTTTTCTGGGGTGTTTAAATCCGGTCTGGGGAGTTTTTCAGAACCTGCTTCCGTATATATTTAATAAGTAACTTAGTATTTATATATACAGAAGCAGGCTCCAGAACTGACTCCCAGACTGGCTTACATCACCAGCAATTTGGCTCTTGCACGACCTAACGTGGTCAGCCCCAGCGTGCGACGGTGGTAGCCAGAATCACCGCGCTGGCGGCACAATCCTTTCTCCACCAAACCTTTTTTCACCAGGGCGCGGATAGAGAACTGCATACTCTGTTTGGTCGTTTTGTACGGCAGTACTTCCAACAGCTCGTCCAGATCGAGCAGATGGCCGCGCTCATGGCCTAAGTTGATGGTTTTGATGATGTCTTTTTGTTTGTCGGTCAACGTCATGGCAAATCCTTATGCCGGTAAAGCAATTTCAAGAGGTTTATTCAAAGGCTGTTTATCGAATGCCAGTAATGGCAATGTGTCTGGCAGCTGGCGACCAAAATCAGGGTTGCGATAAACCCCATACAGCGGAGACGTAAAGCTCAGGTTGTGAATGTCTTTGAGTAACTTCACGATGCTGGCTTCGTCCACCAGACTGTCAGCAATGTCCTGAATGGTTGTGCCGCGATTACGCCCTGCTTTGGCCAGGGAACTGCTCTTGTGGTAGTCAGCAACGAGGTCGCGCAGCGCACGACGACGGCGAGTCTCACTTATGGCGAACAACTCTTTGACGATCGCTTCGTTATCGCCAGGGTCAGAACGGAAATGACGCTGGAAGACGCGCAGAGCACTTTCATAGCTCTTCGGACGCTCCGGACGGATGAACTGGAACCCAGCTTTCATGGCGAACGGGTTGTATTTGCTCATCGATGATTGGATCTCGATGATTGGCCGGTCGTGCATCCTGCTGACCAGGTTAATCATGCGATAGGAAACGCCGACACCGCGGTACTGCGTATCCACAACCGAACGGCTGATCACCGCAAAGTTGTTGTTCACGTACCGGCCCCAATACTGGTTGGCCACGGTGGTGTTGGTTGTGGGTTTCAGCTTCGGAAACATGCGGTGGCGAGGCGCCAACAACAGTTTCGGATAGGCCATAACCACCACGCCCACCAGCCCGCCATCCAGGTCGCAGCGGTAGTACGTTGGCGCGAACGGCTTGCCGTCCGTCTTGTAGTGCAGCGATTTCAGCGCGTTCCAGTCTTCAACCGTGCCTTTGGTGACTGTCATGCGCTCAAGAAAGTCCAGGTGGCGCGGGAACTCTTCCGGGCGATAGCGTTTAATGATGATGTCTGTCATCGCATCACCACCTTACGGTTGCAGTAACCGCCACGAGAGATAGTGGAAGACGGGCGCGTTACGATTTCTTCGATCTTCGGCAACCCACCAGCCTTTTTATCCGCGAGGAACTGGAGCCGTGCGCGACTGAACTCTTCTGCAATGTAGCCCTGCAGATAGGTCAGTGCCTCCTGATCGGCCATCAAAATGCCGTGGTACTCAGCGGTCATCAGTGCGACATGCAGCGCTTCGTGCCAGTAAATCGACTCTTCGTAGGTTTCTGGCAGGTACACGCAATGCACCAAAGAGTCGGCTGTAACATAGCCCAGCGATGTCACCATGCCGCCAACACCGTTAACAAACTCGCTCTCGTCCAGACCATAGAGCTGTTTAACGGTTTCGACGTAACGACGCTCGCCAAACACAATGCAGCAACGGTTGTAATATGGCGCGACACGGAATCCATAGGCGCCGTGCGCACGCAGCCAGTCCCGCCACTCTGCCTCGGTTGCCCAACGGCGGCGCAGATTAGCGCCTTCATAGATTGGGAAGACTTTCTTAATCTGCATAATCCACCTTCACACGCTCTTTGTAGTGTTTGGTGATCTGCATATCCGGACGCAGCGCATTTTTCAGGTCTTCGTGGGTCGTCGCCACCATGACCGTCGCACCAACCTTACGGGCGGCACGCTGGAGGTTCGACGCAACAACCTGGGCGGTTACTCGGTCGAGAACGGCACCAAATTCATCGGCAGCCCAGACTTTTGCGCCTGACTCGATCAACTTCGCAATTTTGAGACGATATTTCTGGCCGTCAGACATCTCCGATGGCTTACGCACAAACAGGTAGGCGTCATTCAGTCCCGCCATAGACAGCAAACCGAGCGCCTCGCTGGTGGTTTTGCCCAACTGGTCGATCACGTTCACTTCATTGTCGAAGGTGAAGTCGTCGATGGAAGCAACCGACAACCCCTCGTCCTTCATCTGGCGTTGCAGCTCGCGCAGCACAACAGATTTACCGGAACCGGATTGGCCGGTGATGTACACCACATCGCCCTGCTTCACTTCCAGCTCCAGATTGTCGTAAAGCGTCCACTCTTTTTCGTCCAGACCAAGCCCGAACGATTCGGCAATCTCCAGTGTTCGCGTGGTCTTGTTCACGCGGGTCTGAAACGAAACGTTGATGGTGTATTTGCTCATGCAGCCAGCTCCCCTGATGAGATCTTCTCTGCATACGCCACAAAAGCGTCTACACCGCTTTCTCCCGTTATTTCTTCCATGTGGGCGAGCAAATCCCCAACGACAATAGCGGAGCCAGCAGGGAGCGTTTTAAAGCCCAATATGTCGATAACGCGGACTTCTTCGGCGGCCACTTCACGACTAATTTCGGTGTGCTCTTCCTTCTGGCGTTCGGTCTCTTCGCCCAAATCCAGCACCAGAGAGCCGGTCTCCATCTCTTCGGTCATGCTGCCGACCAGCACATTCAGCTCGCGCTCTTCAAAACCGAAGACCTCAACGTCGCCAAGTACCAGGGATTCCAGTTCCTGCTGCAATTTGATGGCGTCGTAGTCGATGCTGGCCAGCCGGTTGTCTTCCAGACGCTTTGCCTTCACTTCTTCTTCGCTCAGATCGTCGCGAACAATGACCGGCACACGCGTCAGACCAGCCAGAAGCGCCGCCTCACGGCGACCGTGGCCAGTGATGATGACATCGTGCTTGTCGACAGTGATCGGCTGGTCAAAACCACGTTTTTTGATGGCGGCAGCCAGGTCGCGGATCTGCTGTTCGTCGTGTTTTTTTGCGTTCATCTCATACGGGATGAGTTCCGCAGGGTCTCGATAGATGATTTCGAACTTTTTGGTCATTACATACGCTCCTTGTAGTAGTCGACCAACCACACCAGAGCTTCTCCGGCATTCTCCATTTCGTTGCCGGTGTTGATGCTCTGCTCTTTGATGATGCTTTTGATGACGTCAGCAACCCGATCGGACGCGTCAAACGTGACTTTGAAGCGCATCGTCTGGTGTTCGGTGCCTGGTCGCTCGATCTTCTCGCGTTTATCCAGTTCAACTGGCTCGTCATCGCCACGAGACAGCGCTTCCAGCGCTTCAAGGTCGATAACAGACGCTTTGGCGAGTGTTGCCGCCATTTCATCGTCATACGGGGCAATGTCTGACAGCCGGTAGTCAATTTCTGACTGAATTTCCTCGATTAAACGCTGCAAAGCGACCTGATCGTCTTCGCCGTAGCGCTCGTTATCGACAAGGGACATCTGTTTAGCCACCAGGTCGTTAATTTTGCCCACAGAGATGACAGGAACAGTCGAAATGCCCTGCTCCATCGCGGCACGCCAGCGGTGTTCACCACCGAGGATCTCGAAAATCCCACCGCCCAGCTCCCGCGCCAAAATTGGCTTAAAAAAGCCCAATTTTTCGATAGAACCTTTCAGTTTTTCGAAGTTTTGCGCCCCAACGGAGTTGGTATTCCAGGGATTTGGACGCAGGTTCGCGACTTCGACCTGCAGAATCGCAATTTTCACATTCATATTTCTGATACAATGCATCGCATAAGTACTTACTTATCATAATAGTCAATTACCACACAAAAGGCACTAAGGAAAGAGGTTTATGACAGTTCGAATTGTATCGAATGCCGTCAATGCGCTGATTTCTGGCGCTGACGACACAGTAAAACGGCTTGTTCAGGAGATGTTGAGCTACGAAGTGGAGGCTGGAGACTGGAAAGGGACCAGCACGATGTTCAACTGGAGCAAAAACGCGTTCCCGGCTGGTTTTGCAAAACCAGTGGCCGCCAATCTGAATAAGGCAGGCATCAAATGCGTGCACGTGCGCAAAGATAAAGCCCCAGCGCTTGGCAAACCGAACCCTGTAGTCAATCCGTTCCCATATAACCCTGACTATGCGTATCAGGATCAGACTGTCGAAACACTGGTGCGCGAAGGGATGATGATTGCGCAGATCGCGACTGGTGGTGGTAAATCGAACGTAGCGTGTAAGGCTGCTGCACGAATTGGTCGTATGACGCTATTTTTAACCACGCGTTCGGTTCTGATGTTCCAGATGGCCGAGAATTTCCAGAAATCCATCGACTACCGCGCTGAAAATGGCGAACCGTGGCTGAAAGACCAGAAAGTTGGAGTTATCGGGTCTGGTGAGTTCAAGGTTTCGCGCCATATTAATGTCGCCACAGTGCAAACCCTGGCGAGTTTCCTGGAAGAACCTGCCCATGACGCCACTCCTGAAAAGAAATCCTACAATCTCAAGCGTCGGGAGTTGGTAAAGCGTTTCCTTTCCAGCGTATCACTGCTGATTCTGGAAGAAGCGCACGAATCTTCCGGCTCAAACTTCTATGAAATCGCGCGTCTGTGTGTCAATGCAGACTACCGACTGGCATTAACCGCCACCCCATTCATGAAGGACTCAACCGAAGCAAATATGCGTCTAATGGCTGTTGCCGGGCGCATTGAGATTAAGGTCACCGAAAAATACCTGATAGATCGAGGTATTTTAGCGAAGCCATTCTTCCTCTATCATAAAATCGCGTACACTCCGGACGAGGTTCGCATAAAAGCGGAGCTGGCCTCAAAACATCTCAATTTCAGAGTGGGAATGAGTACAGCGTATCAAAAGGCTTATCAGCTGGGGATTGTCTACAACCTGGCAAGGAACGAGGCAATCGTTCGAGAAGCCCTGATGTACAAAAGTCACGCCCTGAACTGTATGACACTGGTTCGCCTGAAACGTCATGGGCAAATTCTGATGGAAATGATGAAAGAGTCCGGTCTCAAGGTCGACTTCATCTATGGCGAATCCAATCAGTCTACGCGGCAAGCCAAATTAAACATCCTGGCGGCCGGTAAGATTGATGTTCTAATTGGTTCAACCATCCTGGATGTGGGCGTCGACGTACCGAGTGTTGGAGCGGTAATTCTTGCTGGTGGCGGAAAAGCAGAAGTGGAGATGCGCCAGCGTGTAGGTCGTGGTTTGCGAGCCAAAAAGAACCAGGCAAACGTGTGTTTTATTACCGACTTCATCGATGTAAGCAACAAGTACCTCATGTCTCATTCATATGAGCGGAAGCATATCATCGATACAACGCCTGGTTTTTCTGAAGGAGTACTGCCCGTGGGAAGTTCCTTTGATTTTAGTGTTTTGAGAAGAGATTGAACATGAGCGAAAAACGCGTGATTAACTGTCAGGTTCCACTAACTGAGAAAGCCAACGAAAAGCTGGAGACGTTTAAAGCTCGTCTTCGCGAACGCAACATCAAATTGTCTAAAGCTGAAATTATCAATTTGGTTATCAGCAATATGACAATAACTGAGTTTGGCAAGGTAGCTGCCTCGCTAGAGGCATCGGCCAAAGCTCGCGAAAAGGTCATACAGATTTACGAAAATTCTGGCATGACGAAGGAAGACCTTGAAGATGTGCTTAAGAGATTGAAGTAACACGTTAGGTTGATACGCATAGCACCTCAAACAAGAAAATACCTTTCTGGGCGTATGTAGATGACTACATACGCCCTTCTTTTCATAGGTCAGTACTTCAGTAGCCTTCTAAACCTGATTAAAATAGGGGGCGTCACTCAGATGAAGCAACTTACTAAAATCGCCTAAGCGTGGTTATGACATTCAATTTGGCATGTTGCAGACTGATTTAAAGGCTGACTATGACTATCACTGATATCACATATGGCATCCCAGCAGAGGTCTGGCCGCGGGATTATTCCAACGTGGAGAAAGCGCTGATGTTCTGGCGTAAATCTCTAATTCCTGTAAGGGTCACGATGGAAGATGGTCATGTGTTCTGCATGTACGTTCAGGGTCTCATGTCGTCACGTAACAAAGTCGACTTATGCCCTGCCCCGTTCGATAACGAGAATCGTATAAGGCTTCCACTTGAGCGAGTTAGCACCATCGAATCAGGTGTGACAGAAGGCATTGCCCACGACTTCACCGGTCGTCTTACTGTCCATCCTGACTATGTGGACAATCGGCCATCTCGCCGCGATTTCTTCAAAATTTGTCGTCAGGCCCATGAAGCTCAGAAGTCTATAAGGGTCTACATGGCGGATGGCCGTGAAATTGAAGGTGTGTCTTCAGGCGTTGATGCTTGTCAGGTCACACTTGGCATTGGAGAGGGTCGGAAGATGGTCATCCTCTTCGATTGGGTTGAACGAATTTTACCGTTTTAAGATATGAAAGCGATTTTACTATCCTCAATTCTTCTAGCGTCCTCCACGGCTGTTTCAGCTATGGATTTTAAGCCAGTTATTCAGTCCCTCATGAACGACGTCTGTTCCTCCTCGGACAAAGTGTCGATTTGCATGTATCAGTTCTCGGCAGCGGTGAAAGCGGGCAAATCCATTGGCGAGAACGTCGAACTCTGTAAGGGACTCTCACCAGGTGAGCGGGAGATGTATGAGTGCGATGTCTACGAGTCATCGGCAGACTTTGTCGATTCGCTCTTTGAGACCAATCGCAAAGTTGTCGAATCTGCTCAATAAATCTATAAGGGTAATAACCGGCTAAGTCCGGTTATTATTTTATGGGCAATCACCGTTATATTTAATTCTCGAACATCTATTTTTATTTAAATATATAAGGGCGATTGACCGAGCAGGGAATTTATTTATGCAACACCTTCCACAATTAACGAGAAATTTCTAAGACTTTGATTTTTAATTAAGAAAAAATTTTTCCATTCACGCGTAAAAAACCATTGATTTTAATTTCTGTATATCGATAATTATCCACATCGAAAGCGAACACGCTGACGATAAATAAAAAACAAATTAAGTTTTCAATATTACATAAGGATTAAAATCATGTCTAACGTAACCATCTCTAAAAAAGCCATCATCGACGCTGCTGTAGTTATCACTGAAGAACTTCAAGTAAAAGCAGATCAAGCTACTCAAACATACAATGAGCGCGTGCAAAATGGTACTTACACCAAAGCAGATAAAGCCAACATGCTTGCAGCCACTACTAAACTTGCATATTTCACCAACAACGTTTTGAACGCTGTTAATGATGATAAATTGTCTGGCGTCTTCTACTACGCAATTAAAGCAAGCAAACAAGCGCCAGAAACATTTTTCCGTGAAGCAATGACTAATAGCTACTCTCTCGAAAAACTGGTTTATCTGGTTAAATCAATCAAAGATGGCAAGTGTGTTTATTCAGTTGCTGATATGTCCGGATCTCGTGTGTTTGCATTAATTGATATGATTAGCGACGAACTGGAAACATTTACTAATGGCGCTGTATTCGATTTGATGAATGAAGCCAAAAAAGCGTATGAGATTAAATTGGACGCTGGATACACTCAAGCTAACCAATTAATCAATCTTTGCGAACGTCTCGGACTGGTTGAGAAAATCAAAGGAATGGGCGCAGCGAAAAACGGATCACAACAATATCGTTTCATTAAGAATGATTTTTATAACTATCTGGCTGAAGCGTTCAAAGCTTAATTAGATGAATCTAGCGCCCCATAGTGGGCGCTTTTTTCGTTTCCTGATCCGCACCATAACGCGCCATTGTTGGCGCGTTTTTCTTGTCTGATATTCACCAAAACTCACTAAAAATAAACGCCACAAAAACGCCAATATGACGCGTTTTTTAGTGTGGTAATACATTCCTATAGCTAACAGAAAAATGTGCTCAGAATGCGAGGTGTGGCGTTTTAGCGTATGGCTTATTTTGTCGTATCGTGGGCGTCATCGTCTGGCGATATCTGGCGACGTGATCCGCGCTGTTTATCGGGACGTGTCGGCAATTCTGGCAGTAGTTGCACGCGCTCGCGTATCATTAACACGTTGGCGCGACGTGTACGCGCTTGCAGTGGTTTACCCACGGATTCACATAATCACATAGCGAAAGCTATCTGGATGTCTCAGAGTCAAAAACTGCCACCAGCATCACCCCAGCACCTCTGTGCAATTTCTGGTGCGATTCTGGGCTTCTCACGCTCTGTTTTCTACATAAAGGCAAACCCAGCCGTTTCCCGAAAATTCTATGGCCGTTTCCCTACGGTTGCCCGAACAGCTTTCTGACCGTTTCTAACTTTCCCTGCGGCAGCTGGTGGACAAAAAGAAAGGGCCGTTTCCAGCCCCTCCCCTCTTACTTGCCAGCAAGAATGTGAATACGGTTCTTTGCGTACACCTCTTTCACGTACTCGCCACACGAGACACTCCACATATCGATGCCCGCTTCGTAAGTGACGCTTTTACACTTAAAAGCGTTGTTGGCGATGCGCATTCCTTCACTAATGGCTTCCTGCTCTGTGAAGTTGAACCCGGAAGAGGTTCTGATCCAAATGGCTATCTGCGTTGCGAAGTCGACCAGTTTTGACTGGCAGAAGCGGCCACGCGTCACCGGGTAAATGAACACACCGAATCCGCTGGTGGAGACATAGGCTTTTTCGAACACGCGTTTGTGGCGACGGTTGCAGGTAATGTCATTGGCGATCTGCTGCTTCTCTTTTCCGGACAGCTCGATGGTGACATTGTCACGCCAGGGGCCAAGTACGTTGTTTTCAATGTCAGAGTAATTGATGGAAATAGTGCCATGCGCTGCGGTGTCTACAGTAGCGATATAGTTCATTTCGATAGTCCTTTAAACAAATTGTTTTCTTAATGGTTTAATTATCGCTATGCGTATGAGGCGTCCAAGCGCTCTGTTTAGGCAGCCGGACGGGAAGAGATGGGTCGGTAGCCTGGCGGTAACAGGTGGGGTGTTTTGCCTGCGGGAAAGAAGATGGTTGTTTAAGGCCACCAGCATGGGTGGCCTTGTTCTCTTAGTGGAGCAATCCGACGTCGACAGAGTCGCCTGAATCAGTAACGCGGATCATGAGCATCGCGAAGGCATTGAGTGGGTAGCCTGCGTGCCATTCCGGGAAGCGTTCGTCACGCATAAAGTCGGCAATGTCATACACGCTATCCTGATAACGGAAGAAACGAGTATCGCCCTGTTCGTCGTATTCAACGTGATCCATTTCCTGCTGTTCTGCCGGTGACAGGTCGAGCCATGATTCCAGCCATACGTTTTCAGCTTTAGGGGAAATAGTGAAATCAGTCATGTGCATATCCTCACTGCGTAAACATATTGTTTTCTTGTTGGTGTTATTATCGCAATACGAATAAGGCAGAAAACAATTTGTTATAGGCAGCAAGTTATCCATCAGGCTGGTGGATACCGCAGGGGAAGGACTGTTATAAAAAAGCCCCGTAAGGAAGGCGGGGCTGTCGTAAGGTCGACTAAACGCTTTTGCACATGATCAAGCTGTTGCCAGAACGGTCACTCGCTGTATTTCTTGTTGGGCGACTTTATTGACCTCAAGAAGCGCCAGTTCCAACTCCCCTTCTGGCCAGATAACTTGTTTGGCAATCCACCCTCTTCCACTCTGACGACGCACACTCATTACGTAACGCTTTTTCACGCCGATATCGATGCTGACAATGGTTTCTTTAAAGAGGCGAATGGCCGTTCCATTAGCGACGATGTCGAGCAAGGTCATCTGGCTTGTCGTCGATGGCCGCTCTTTCCGGCGCTGTCCTTCGTCCAGTTTGATAATCATCGCGCTTTTCATAATCATCTCCGTAAACAACTTGTTTTCTTGTTGGTGTAAATAATACAGAGATGAGAACGGGATAAAATCATTCTAATGAGGGTGTGCTCCACGAATAGGTGACTTCCGAATCATTGGCTATACAAGAAAATGGCACATCGAAAACCCATGTCTCTTCATCAAGCTGTTTGTACATAAGGAGGTCTTGCTTCATGAGATATTCATTAAAGTGGTAGTTTTCACCATCAGTGCCTTTCTTGTGCCAGATGATTTCTTCCCCTCGTAACTGAACTAGTGCAACGATGTCTTCTTCTACCTCAGGTGTTGGGTAGAAATCCTCCATATCGCGAATGACCAAACAAATTAAGAAGCAGTCGCCAGTGTTGGGGTTGAAGGTGGTGTAGTAGTGCATTTTTGACTCCAATAATTACGATGGCCTCCAGTCTATTCACTATCGCATTTAGGCTGGTCAACTTTTTTGGCCACCGTGCTGGTGGCCTCGTTCTCAATCTTCGGCGTCCGGGAACTCACTGTATAGCGCGTCAACCAGCTCCCGCTTCTCTTCTTCGGTCAGCTGATGCCAGACATCTTTCCCTTTGGGCGTTTCGCCTTCCGCTGGTACGAACGACCACAATTTGCTATACAGCTCCGGTCCCACACCATCCAGACACTCAGCAAGAGAATCCACGCCCCACACTTCAACCATCAAAGGCATCTTAATCATCTATTCACCCTCACTTAGTTTCTGACGTTGTGCAGTTCCACGCAACAGACATTGGGTTGTTCTCGATATGGAAATCAAACGACCCTTCTCTGTATCCTTCAGAGATGAGCGTCGCCACGCGACCAGCAACTTCCTGGGAACGGATAACGTCATCGAGGGAGATCTGACACTCGGAAGACGCTTCCTCGCCACAGAGAGTGATGCTGATATTCAGATGCTTGTACATACGCTTTTTCCTTTGTCTAAACAATTTGTTTTCTTGTTGGTGTTATTATCGAAATAAGACATAGGCGAAAAAGGATTCCTTGTCGGGAGAGACAGGCTGGGTAGTGAGTATCAGGGCTGGTGGACATAATATTCTTCATCCCAAAAACCTACTGAAACTGCTTGAGACCCGAGGATGGTCTGGCAGAATGAAGTCCAGCAGTTGCATGAAAGGGAGCGAATATCTCCCGCAAGTTTAAGGCGAGCGAAGAGTAAGGCACGCCCCCCGCGTATCCACCTCATCACTCCCGCAGTCGTCCCTCGTTCTGTACCGGGATGTAACCGTTCTCTGACAGGCAGCTAACCTTCTCCCGAATCGTATGACGGCACTCCCACCGTTTCGCTGAAAACCTCCAGCCTTTTCCCTTCGGCGACGCTCCCGTTTCCCGAGAGGGTCATAGCCTTTTCCCTGGATGTTTCGAACTGACCGTAGGGGTGTTACGGGGGATGAAAACTATGGCTTGAATAAATACGGGAAAAGAAGCGACCCACCTCTCCCCCATAGCACTTATACCTCCAGTTAAATCTCTACGGATTTTCCCTCTTATGGGGGCATATACCTTCTCTCTGATGACGCTCCATACGGCGAGTATTCCTTGGGGGGAAATGGGTGGTTTGTTCTCTCTACCGGCGTATGTGGTTTCGTTCTTCTTGAGGTGGTTCTTCTCAAGGTTTTCGTCTGGGTTGTTCTCGTCGTTTTGGGGGAGTGTTCTTCTCCGTGTATGGAGTAATGGCAGTAGGGCGCTTTAGTTGTTCTCCGCATATGAAGTAATGGCGTTCCCTGATATTCAGGAATTTGCGTTCTCTTCCGGGGTAATGGTGGGTAAGCGAGATGGCGACGGTTCCTGTTCTGGTCTGGGTTTGTCCGGGGTTTCGTTTTGGCTGTTCTTCTCCGTGTATTGGGTAATGGTGTGTAGGGGTTTGCACGCGCGGGTTGTGTTCTCGGTAGCCTGACAGGAAGAGGTGGGTGTTTCCGGGATTGTGGGCAATGGCGTGCCTGGGTTTCATGAGTGTGTTGTTCTCTTGTTTAATTATGCCTGAAAACAACTTGTTTAGATGTCTCATATAACGCAACGGGAGCGCTTCTGAGCGTGTCTGTTTTTGGGTGGCATCACGAGTCGTTTTCGATGCAATCGATGCAGGGAAATGGATTCTGGTGCGCAGGATTTTGGGTATAAGAGATAGCGTGCGAAAACGTCAACTTTTTAGACCAAATCAGGGGAAAGCGTTGACTTTACGTTGATGTGTTATTTATTTGTTTTCTTATGGGTGTAATTGTCTCAAACGCCTTATCACGCCTGGGATTGAGTGGGGTAGGGTGGTGTGGAAAGTGGCGATCAACGGACTCTTATAGAAATCCTCAATTTGTGACCGCCAATGTCAACGAGTTGAACTTAGATGTCATCAAATCCTACAAAGGGATTTGGCGCGTCGGGGTTTATCATTGCCTCAATTTCTGCCTCTTTCTGCTCCCATTTTTGATGCTGGGTTATGTAAATGTCTGGAAGTAATGGCGCTAATGGAGGAACGGGAAATCTCAATGATTGGCTGTATTTTTCATACATGTCTCGCATAGCCTGCTCAACATCATGAAGTTCAATTTTTTTATACTCAATAGGCCATGCGTCTTGCAACCTTTTAACCGCGCTTGCAACATCGTAACGGAAGTATGGGTTCAAGCCTATGAAATTACCTGCCAGCATATCGTCGACTTCACGCACACGCGCTATCGTCGAAAATTTACTGATCGCCGTGTCTATATCCCACTCAGAGACAAATAGTAACAGTGCGGCAAAAGCAAGGAACTTATCTTCGGCATAGGATTTTTCGCTTACGGTTTTGGTCTTAAATTCGACGTAGTTTTCTCGAATAAAAGCGGTCAGTTTAAGCGTTTTTCTAATCTCATCTTCAAGAAGCACCGGGTCTAATATCATTCGGCCTCGATTTTTAGTCAGGTGCTCAAGAATTGATGATATGTCTCGTTTGTAAACAGAGAGTTCGCGTAATTTCAGAAGTGTTGCTTGATGAACTCGAACAGCTTCTCTGTCGATCGCTCGCGGCCACAAAAATCCAGGAACCGTAGCCTGAATTGGGGAAAATGGCAGAATATCAGAATCTGTCCATGCCAAGTGGGAAGAACGTAAGCCGGAAATGAACTCAAGCCAAAACAAATCTTCTTCTTCCAGCCAGATCTCGAAGGTTGATTCCTTTCGTTTGTTGAAAAACCACTCCCTCATCTGGCGCATGTTTTCCTGAGTGAAAATCTCCTCCTGAAGACCTGCGCACACCAATTTTCTGATTACTTTAGAATACTTTGTCCGGTCTGTTGTGAATCTGACCAAATGTTGGCTAACTTCTGATGAGAGCCGGTCTCCATAGAAATCACATGATGGATGGTGGCCTTCGCCATTTTCACCAGCAAACCTGAAATGAGCTTTCTTGTTATACCCCTCGCTTCGTGAGGCTCTCACGAACGTGCCGCCTCCAACTTTGCAAATAGGGCAAATGATATCTTCTCGAGCAACAGAATGTACTGAACCATCATCAAGAGCCTTTAACTCCATGTATTGCTCAGGGTCGACTTCTTTTTGTAGAGA
This sequence comes from Buttiauxella sp. WJP83, assembly GCF_027594725.1. Taxonomy (NCBI): domain Bacteria; kingdom Pseudomonadati; phylum Pseudomonadota; class Gammaproteobacteria; order Enterobacterales; family Enterobacteriaceae; genus Buttiauxella; species Buttiauxella sp. WJP83. The sequence goes on along the minus strand of NZ_CP110081.1, from coordinate 95,752 downwards.
TTTAGAATAAGCTGTTTCGGTCATACTCGGCTCCATGTTAGAGGCAAACTATATTTAGCGCTTATTGATTTTTTCCCATGCAAGAGCGTGCACTCTTTTTCGCGCAACTCAGTATCCATCCATACCCACTCTTTCGCCAGCCCTAACCCAATCAGGCAGGTTAACGAATACCTGGGCGGATATTACATCCGTACCCCATACCGTTTACCCAATTCACGCTGCGGGTCAAAACAGATGTTTGGCAGGCACTCAGAGTCATGCTGTGTAACGTGGGTCGTGCTGATCACCGCTGTCTTATAGGATTCAGTAATTTTCAGCTGCGATTCATCTTCCGGGTAGTTATCCAACTTTTCGATAGTCTTTTTGGTGGTTCCAAACATGTTTAACTCCTTAAACAACTTGTTTTCTTATTGGCGTTATTATCTCAAATAACAAAAGGTAGAAAACAAGATGTTTACGGTCTGCTATGGCAATGTTGAGGTTGGGCAATAACTAGGTGGTGAAAACAATTTGTTTCGGCACTTGAGATTTTGCAAACCGCACTTACATGAAAAACGGCAATTTTTAAAACCTGATTTGACCCAAGTGAAAGGAGGAGATGATGATGACCTATGACTGCTACCGTAACGCTATCGCCACCGGAAGCCGGGTTATGGTGTTCAATAAAGGCCTGATTGGTGTCATCAAGGCTATCCATAGTGAAGGGAGATCGGCGGAACAAATTCGTCGTTCTGAGAGTGTTGAAATTGAAGGCTGCGAAGGAATGTTTTGCCCAATGGAGTTGGTAAGACTGGAACTCCATTAATAGAATCTAAAGAGCCAGAGTATTGTTTTAACCAATAAGATAATCTTGAAAACAAAATGTTTAAGGCCACAAAAAAGTGGCCTTTTAAATAGAGCCGTACGTCCGCCTTCTTTCTATTACAGTGAGCGTTTAAAAACGTATACGCTCACTGTAATCCCAGTATCTTCAAACTCATCAATGAACGTTTTACCTTTGGCGTAAATGTAGTTATCCAGCTTCATCCAATTCAATGCAGACGCTTCCCCGGGCAATACGGCCACAAGACGCCCGCCCACTTTCAGATGCCCCAAAGCTGCCAGGGTATGCTCTTTGTGGCGGTCAAGCGAATAGGGTGGATTCATCACAATCTTGTCGAACTGATACCCGGCATTGGCATCAGACCATTTGAGAAAATCGCCGCAGATCGTGTTTGTGTACCCCTTGCCACGCAATATGTCGGCAAACATTGGTGCAACTTCGATACAGGTTACGTTTTCAGGTTCCGTCTCAATGTGGGCAAGCAGATCTCCGCGCCCGGCTTCCGGCTCCAGTAGAGTCTCACCCGGCTTAAGGTCGATGGCTCTTGCCACGTACTCTGCAATCACACGCGGAGTAGGGTAGAACTGGTGCGATTTAACGTCCGGGATTAGCCCTGTGGCCACAATGGTGTTTAGCGTATGGTCAACCACATACGGGAACTGCCAGTGTACTTTGTTCTTCACGCCGCCAATGAAGTTAAGCACGCGTTCCAGCTCTTCAACCTGATGTTTCTGAAGGTTGCTGTCAGAAAAATACCAAGCGTCTTTCGCCTTATCGTAACGCCCGTCGCGCAGTGTGGTGCGTATAGTTTGAGAAATCGTCTTCTGTATGTAGCCGAACTCTTTTGGCGCACGCGTTTTGGGTGCGGTTCTGCACGGTGCTGGAATGGCGGCCGGCATACTGTACGCAAGCACCTCATTCAGCTTCCAGGCGACATCTGGGTGTATCTCGAAGTGGACGTTGCCGTTTTTGAACATCTTCACGCGCATCAGGTTTCCGTCCACATTTAACCAGTCACCGGTTTTGCAATAGTTCGCCCTGTATGCGGCTGAGAACATCTCCGTTGTTCGACTGATAGTGATGAACTCCTTATGCGCAAAGAAGTGCAACATGACGCGCAGGTCGTCGATGTAGTCCTCTTTCCGGTAGTTCAGACTGACACTGCTATTCCAGAAATCGGTGATGCAGTTGGCAATAATCAGCCGCTCACTAAAGCCGTATGTCTTGTTGGTCTTGTGTGATGGACTCAGTGCCTTAAACAAGCCATACACGCGCTCGGAGAGATATTTGTGCCGATCATTGAGCATATTGACCATTGTTGGGATGACCGTTTCCGCTTTGAACTCCGGCACTCCAACGAACTCTTTCACTTTCATCTGGCAGCCGTAGCGGTCTGTTTTGATAACTTCCAGTTTCCCCTCGATGAACTGTTCACGCCATTCATCGCGGCGGGAAGCTGGCATGATGAGCAGGACATTGGTCATATCCGTGACCTTCTTCCAGTACTCAGCCCAGATGTTCTGCTTCACCCATTCAAGGTCGACTTTATCCAGCCAGGCTCTGTTAAACCGAGTGCGCTCGTCGTCCGGACGATGGTTAAGGCGCAGCAGCCGGTTAATCATCTCATGGCGTTTGTCGCCATAAACGAAGTCGTGAACCTGGTGCATGAACGCGATCTCTTTCTCGCACTCGTCCACAATTTCGTGGATGACGTTCATCTCCTGGCGGTAATCGATGTCAGTGTTTGAGTTGATGGAATCAATGGTTGAAAGGTCTGCATTCATAATTACACCATTAAACAATTTGTTTTCTTGTTTGTGTTATTATCTCAAAGTAGAAAAGGCATAAAAGTAGTAATCACAGGCACTGCAGCTGATGTGAGGTGTAAAAAAAGGAGGCTTACGCCTCCTTCGATTAGTGGTTCACTCGCTGCATCTTGTGCAGCTGCTTGTTGAGGTCGTGTCGATGTGTCAGCTCGCGCATCATGTCTTCCAAGCTGTTTCTGGTGGCGTCCAGCTGGTCTGCCATTGCACCCAGCAGCTGGCGAACGGCCATCGGGTCATCGCTTTTCAGATCAGGCATTTTAAAAGCAGACTGAGCCGACATTAGTTTGAAGGCAGCCATCAGCATCGCGATGGAGGATTTCAGACCGGCGATTTCACGGTCCTTACTGGCCATGTCTTCGGCTGACTTGTCGATGACAGAAGGGCGAACAGGCTCGCTTACCATTTCCAGAGTCGCCTGCAGTTTGTCGGCACGTTCTTTCTCGGCAAGATAGTGAACGCCAAGATGATGGGCTAAATCGACGATCTGCATTGGCTCGTCAAAAAGAGATGCAAACTCAGCAACAGCAATCAAGCGTTCTGGAATGGAGGTACGCTCAATACCGCGCACGATGGCCAACATCTTGACCAGTTCTGCTGCGTCCATCGATTCAAATTTTGTATTCATTTCTGCGGCACTGGCATTGCATTTCTGGTACATATTATTTACTTATCTTCTTTAACAAATTGTTTTCTAGATGCTTTAATTTTGGCGAGATGGAAGAGGGGGGCAATCGATACGTATAGGCTGATGCCAATGCAAACGATCAATGAAGGCGTTTTAACTCTTCCATTTCCAAGCGCTCAATCAATTACAACTTGCGAGACAGTTGTTAAATGGGCCATTCACAATCACTGAGCCTAACCTTTTCTTAGTTAATTAAACAAATTGTTGTCTTGATATAATAACTTACACCGTCGCTTTAGTCGCAGCATGGTGATGATCAGGAATTACAGGACGAACTTGAGGTATCGTATCCAGAATCATTCCATCCAGAGAGGTAGGTGAATCCTCTGATGTTTGTACGGTCGTGTGAGAGGGAGTTGTGGTTGTGGTCAAATCTTGCATCAACAGACTCTGACCGGCTGGTACGGCTAAAGCCGTCAGAGACGCCAAAATTACTCCGTAGGCCATTGGTTTCATTCTCTGTCTTTGAAAATTTTCCATATGAACTTTCCGTGTTTTTCTGGGTGGTTCGCTGAACGCGAGACATATTTGTCTCACGAATAGATGTAGAGGCAGTCATTGCCCCTAGGTTTGCAAGTACATTCGCCTGTGCGTCAACTCGGCATTGGAGCTCCGCAACAGTCCTCTCCAGATCCGCCATGCGTGCGGAGACCTGACCACTTAATAGCTCGGCCAAAATCAGACGCAACGAACGAGGGGATTTACGATAATAGGAGTGGGATTTGAGACGTACCATGTGAGTTCCTTCTAACGTCAGAAAGAGTTGCGGCTGGACAAGCCAGCCGCCTTTGTTAACGTTCCATCCTGGAACCTGTGCCTCACCGACACATCGTCATCCTGACGGCAGTTAAGATAACACACCACAATTAATAAGTAAATACTTACCTATCATTTTGTGACGAAAAATTATGCTTAAGAAGCCTATCAGCCACTAAGTACGAGGCAATATTCTCCAGACTGTTTTACCCATGCTCTGCTTTGGGCGAGATGCGGAAGTTCACAATTGTCCCAACAACCGATAGAGGCATTACTAACATTGGCGTATTTTAATCAATGGGGAATAGGTCAATCGCCCAGTTGATATCGAACTTAAATCATAAACCCCTATCCACTTTTTGATCAGGAATATTTTCCTAAACTGATTACGCATAACATAAAACGGAGATGTTAATGGTTATCACAAAGTTAATTATTGAGGGTTTTAAAGGTTTCAAAGACAGATTTTGCATCGAGTTCAATGAGTCAGTGAACATTATCGTTGGCGATAATGAAGCGGGGAAAAGTACTATTCTCGAGGCTATTAATCTGGGTTTGACTGGTTTGTATGCTGGTAAACCAGTAAAGAACAACATCAGCCAGTATCTCTTTAACGATCAACTGGTGAGGGACTATTTAGCCAGCCTTGCAACCCCAGCTAAATTGTCTCCGCCAGCACTGTTCGTTGAGCTCCACTTTAAAAAAACGCCTGATACCGTTTTCCTCGAAGGGGACGGTAACTGCCTGAAATCATCCTCGGTAGGAGTTGTGTTCAAAATCAAATTTAACGAGGATTATAAGGCCGCCTACGAGGCTCTCTTAAAAGCAGGTGATATCAGAACGTTGCCTATCGAATATTACGATATTGAGTGGAAAGGCTTCAACAGGGATGCGCTTTTATCGCGCAACATCCCCCTCAAGTCTGCATTTATCGATTCATCATCGGCCAGAGGCAACAATGGATCTGATGTCTACATCAGCAGAATTATTAAAGATTTGCTGACGGAAGATGAGGTCATTAGTGTTTCTCAGTCGCACCGTAAGATGAAAGAAACCTTCATAACAGACAAATCTATCGAAACCATCAACCAAAAAATCATTAGTGCGAGCAAGATAACCAGTAAAAAGGTGACTATTTCGGTTGAGCTTTCCTCACAAAAGGCATGGGAATCAAGCCTGATTACCTGCCTGGATGATGTCCCGTTTAACTACATCGGGAAGGGGGAACAAAGCATTGTGAAGACGCACTTGGCGCTTTCCCACAATAAAGCGAAAGAGTCGAATATCATTCTGATTGAGGAGCCAGAAAATAACCTTTCACATACCAAGCTGAACCTGCTCATCAAGACCATCAAAGATAATTGCGCAGGCAAGCAGATCATCATCACGACTCACAGCAGTTTCGTTGCAAACAAGCTCGGATTGGGCGATCTGATCTTCCTCTCGAACCGCAAAACAACCAAACTTACATCACTGACTTCGGGAACGAAGGAGTTTTTTGAAAAAATCGCGGGCTACGACACGCTGCGGATGGTTCTGTGCAAAAAGGCAATACTGGTCGAAGGCGATTCGGACGAGTTGGTAGTTCAGAAGGCATACATGGATGCTAACGGAGGGCGATTGCCCATTGAAGACGGCATTGAAGTAATTTCAGTTGGTATCTCGTTTCTGCGATTTCTGGAAATTGCCGCTATCATCGACAAATCCACCCGAGTAGTTACTGACAATGATGGCGATATTGTTGCACTCCGGAAGAAATACGACGCCTATCTGGGGGGGAATAAAAAAGCGCATATTGATGTCTGTTTTGACCCAGTAATTGATACTGGCACGCTAAAGGTGGGTGCAAATAAATACAACTACAATACGCTTGAACCAAAATTATTGAAATCGAACAGCTTGGTGAGTTTGAATACCATATTAGGTAAAGAGTATGCATCTGATGATGAGTTGCGTCTTTTCATGCGTGCAAACAAGACTGAGTGTGCACTGAAGATATTCAACTATAAGAACACGGCGACTCTGAGTGTTCAGTATCCGCAGTACATCTTGGATGCAATAAAATGAATAAAGTCATCATAGCTTCTGCAGGAGCAGGCAAAAGTACGTTTGTGGTCTGTGAAGCATTAAAGTCAGCAGCCTCAGGCAAGCGTGTTTTGATCACAACGTTTACAGAAGCTTGCCGTGATGAGATCAATGTCAAAATCATTAATGAGAATGGATGTGTCCCACCGAATCTGTATGTCATCACATGGTTTTCCTTTCTGATTAAACATTGGATAAAACCATATCAGGGATGTCTGTTTGATTATGACGTTAGAGGCATGATCCTTTGCAGCAGTAAATCCGGTGAGAGGCCTTATAAGGTGGGAGGGAGAACAGTCTATTGGGGTGAGAACGATTTCAGGCTTCACTATTTTAGCCCTGATTTTAAAGTTTATTCAGATAAAATGGCTAAACTGTCCCTTCGCTGCAATGAGAAATCGCATGGAAAAGTCATCGACCGTCTGGCTTCCTGTTTTGACGAGATTTATGTGGACGAGATTCAGGATTTAGCTGGATATGACCTTGAACTTCTACAGACTCTCTTTAGATCTCCCATAAAGATCACACTGGTTGGGGACCCTCGTCAGGCTACTTACAGTACCGTCAATACTGAAAAAAATGCGAAATACAAGAAAGCAGCCATAGTGAATTTCTTTGATGACAAAGCATCTGGGGTCACCGTCGATGACAAAATGTTGAATGAGAACTTCCGGTGCTTTCATGAAATAAATGATTTTGCAAATAAGCTCTATCCTGCCTTTTCCCCTTCAGTTTCTAACGTACATGAGTTGTCTGGTCATGACGGAGTCTTTCTACTGCCTGTGAAATTACTGGGTCACTACCTAGAAACTTTCACCCCTGTGCAACTACGCTGGGATAAGAGGCGTACCGTGGATGAACGGCATCCTGTCTTTACATTCGGCACATCTAAAGGCCTGACATTTGAACGTGTAATCATCTATCCCACCGAACCCATGTTACGGTGGTTTCAGGATAATAATTCAGAACTCACCAATGATTCGCGCGCCAAGTTGTATGTCGGCCTGACTAGACCTGTTAAAAGTGTTGCGATTGTTTTTAATGGTAGTGCGAAGTTCAACTCGAACGGGATTAAAATTTACGCTTCTGGGTAATGAGCTTGAAGGCCTCACAGTCATGTTCTATTGGTTTGCAGTCGGATTTGTGACTGTTTGATAGCTGCCTAGTTATGCCATGGTAGTCATAACGGCCCCAGAAACATTCGCCACGACGATTTTTTCCTCGCGCGTGCACGCACCCGTGCGTGTATTAATATTTAAAAACTTACTTCCCAGAACAGGTTTTATTAAAACCTGAACTGAACGAACGAAGTGAGTGAAGTTCACCTCGAACGAAGTGAGAGGTTGTCTTTTCAGGTAATACTCTCCCAGGGAGGTGAGTACTAAAATCCCTCACCAACCTGGTCGTTTCATAACCTGAAAAGTTATGACCTAAGTCTACTGCCAGCTTAGGCTTGGGAAGTTATGGATGACAGCACCCCAGAACCGAGATCTTCCCACACTTCTTAAAGGGGAGCCTGAGTACAACCACTCAGAAATCCCAGACTCGACAATTAAGTAGTGACCCTTCTCTCTGCTCACTTTGGTTCCCCCTTCCCCAGATCCCAAAAGGGCTGGTTCTACGCTGGTAGTGAGCTTTTTTAAACCCGGCGCCAGTGACGCTATCCTCCACCCACCGGTTCGAGCTTCCGGACGGGTCCGGAAGCCCGTTAATATTATCACTGTCAAATAACAGGGTAAATGGTAAGTACTTACCGATTATTTTGGTTGCTCATTTTGTCGACCATCAAGTTGTACCTTCAACGCGAAGACCTCGTTAATCAGTTCTCCCAGCAGTTGCTCTACCAGGTCTTTGTGCTCGCCTGTATGCAGGCATTTCAGCGTCCATTCGTAGAGTCCGAACGCCTTTTCGCGATCTTTCATCATCTCACGAACTTTCGCCAGAAAATCGCTCTCTACGAGCGCTACAACGTTTGTCGGGTATACCATAATGGGTTTTCCTTACTTTGGTTCACAAAATCGATTCTAAAGCTTCTGGAGCGGGATTTAAGTGGGTTCTGGAAGTGAGTTTCGGTCTGGGGATTGTTCACGTTTAAAAAGCCTGCCTCTGTATATTAATAATTTAGTACTTAGTTATTTATATATACGGAAGCAGGCAACAAGATGAACACCCAGACTATCGTTAAACTGCCTTCTTATGCCATCCATTAACTAGGTGACTACATACCTATTTTTCCATTTACGAGATTGATTGGCAAACAAAGAAGAACGCGTCAGATTTGCGAGCGGGAAGCTCTCTGAAGCGTTTTATCGATGCTGGGTATGCGATGGGCTTACCCAGCGTCCTAAAGCTCTCAAGGGGCTTTAGATTGGGTTGGGGGACGTCATCCAATGGAATACTCCGCTATGAATTTTTTGACGAGTGGCGACGCTTTATTGAGTGTTAAATTTCCACCGTCTCTGGTGGCAATGCCTGTCGCCGGAAATACTGCCATCATCTGGCCTGCCTGAGTCGAAGCCGTATTTAAAGGGTAAGGCTTCTCCGGGTTGCTCATCAGCGCCAGCTTAATGCTATTGCTAGTCGCGTCCTTCGTTTCGAGGATGTGACGTATTGCGATAACCGTGTAGATGCTGATTTCGGGCCCACCACCAAACCAGTTCAACAGGTTGCTGATTTTGTCCTTCGCCTTAACGGGTGCTTTTTCAAACGCCTCCATAAAGACTCCACGTTCCAGTCCTGCGCCGGTGAAGAAAGCCTCGTCTTTAGACTCTAGGCTAAAGCGTTGTTTCTTCGATGAGCGATCAGGTTTCTGTTTAATACGGTCTGGCACATGGCTGTCTTTGAATGAAGTTTCCGTCGTCGGATTATTCAACGCTTCCTCGCCTACCTTCTCAGCCACAGCAGGCTCTGCTTCTTGTTGTGCTTCAGTCTCCTGGGAGGGTTCTTGCGTCTCGATCACTTCGACCACTTTGACGGACTCATGCCCCTTCTCAAGCTCTTCAAACACATTGGCAAGGTTGTTGGCTTCTGAAGGTTGTTCTGCCATCACTTCTTCCGCAACAACTTCAACGGGTTTGGCGATATTGCTATCCAGATTTGCCAGCAAATCGTCAATATCATCATGTACAGGGTTTGCTCTGACTGCTTTCTCCGCAGGATCATCCAGCGATTGCAACATAGCTGTCAGCTCGTCCAGATCATTGTTTTTAACCGCGTTGTCTACATGCTTCATCGTTCATCTCCTTTGTTGTACGTCATTACGTTTCGATGAGCGTATTTTGACAAAACCTATTAGGTTGAAAAGCCGCAAATACAGGCAGTTAGATATATTTAAGGCAAGAAAAAAGCGCCATCAGGCGCTTTCAGTTGGCAGCTTGAAGAAGCCGTATTTCTCTCGTGCTTTGAAGAAGCATTTCATCATGAGATCGGTATCGTAGAGCGCGCTGTGCGCCTTCTCTCTGTCGTAGATAAAGCCAAGTGAGAACGCCAGCTCTTCCAGGCGGGGACGCTTTCCGTCCTCAGTGGCCCAGAGACCGTCTAACATTGAATCAATCAGCGTAACTTCAGGTAGTTTTATCCCGTATCCGCTAAATTCATGACGGATAAAGGGAATATCGAACGCAGCACCATTGTGCGCCACCCATACACCGCACTCTCCCATGTATTTAGCTATCTGGCTTGCATGGTCGGAAAGCAACGGCTCTGCCGCCAACGCTTCTAAAGAGATGCCATGTACCGCCTGTGCCTTCGGATCGATGCTTCTACGTGGATTGAAGCGCATCTCAAGGCTGTCGATCTGTTTTTGGGTTTCCAGCTCGTAGCGGGTAATGGCAATTTCGATGATCTTATGGCCGGATGTGAAGTCCAGACCTGTAGACTCAATATCGATGCCACCGACAATCGTAGTCATTTTCACTCCTTACAGCTTTTTGGCGCCTTTCAGCAGTGCGCTACGCACAAACTGAGCGGCCTTTTTTAATGCTTCCTCGCCACTTTCACAGACTACAGGGTCACGCCATTCACCTGTCGTGGCATTGAGGACGTTAATTTGGTTGGATTCCAGGCAAACGGAGACATAAAGAACAGCGCCGCCAGCAAGTTTCAGGTGTATGGGGAACAGTGGGCGCTTTGTGCCACCATTGAACTGTGACATTGCAGCGTTGATAGCCTCCCCAACGCTTTCCCCAACAAGCCCCTGCACAGATTCAAATACGGCACGAACTGCCAGACGTGCTTCACGTTCAGTCATCAGCGACCTGGACTGCTCGTCAGCGATACGGATCAATGCTTCGATCGTCTTGCGATCTAACTCTTCCGATAGGGTGAGTTCTTCTATCATTCTGTTTTTCCTAAATTAGCTTCGCGTGTTGTATTGTCTCAACGCTCAATAGGGGAGCAACTATCAGTGCAAGGTCACACGACCTATTGCACGGCGCTCGATTTTCTCAGCGGCTCTGTCCAGCACACGCATTACCGATTTGGCTCGTGAAGCAACCGTGCGGCATTTCTCTGAAACAACGAATACCTGCAAATCACCGATATGAGGCAGCGCGTTTATCTTGGTGAGTTCGCCACACATCAGCGCGTCAATGCGAGCGACATATAGACGGTCGAGAGAGGCACGTTGCTCGCGATTAAAATCTGCATTGGTGAGCGCGACACCAGGTCGAAGCCCGACGACTGCATTAAGGTTGGAAACTACCGCCTGGTGACAGAAGCGCTCGATGTCCATTGCCAGCTCGATGCACCTGTCTTCATTGGTCTGGCCGACCAAATCTAACGTGTAAGCCATGACATCAGCCGGGGTTCTGTCGATAACAAAACCTTCCGCACCACGCGTAATCAGCTCGATGTGACGGGCAATCTCCATCTGCACCTGCAATCGTTCAAAAAGCGGCATAGATTCACCGACTTTCACACCCAGACTTTTCATCAGCTTACCGACACCAGCGTCCACGTAGGGGATGCCGAAGTGGTCATCGAGGTACTTTGCCAGGGTTGTTTTTCCACTGCCCTGTGCGCCAGCGATCCCTATCCGATAATCCATTACGACCTTCTGTAAACTATCTGCAAAAAGCCAGGCTCATCCTCAGACTCTCTTTTGGTGTACGCCGTATCGACCGGAGAGAAGCCCAGTGAGCGCATCATTTTCGCCGGGAAATACGCATCAGCACCCGGCACTTCAATACCGATGTGTGACAGCCAAATCTCTTCAACGTAAGGCATCAACAAAGCGTAAATCTGGCTGCCGCCAATCACCCACACCGGATCTGGCAGCTTCAAAACGTCCTCCACACCAGCAGGGTAAAATCCACTTGGGATATACCCATTAGAGCGCGTCAGAACGAGGTTGTGGCGCTCAGGAAGCGGGCGCTTGAGACTTTCCATCGTCTTTCGTCCCATCACGACAGTGGCGTTTTTAGTGAGTTGTTTGAACAGACTTAAATCGGTCGGGCAACGCCAGGGTAGTTCGTTGCCAATACCGATTTCATAATTGCGGCCAACAGCTGCAATCATCTTCATTGGCTTACCTCATAAATAGTTGGACGCTGGTGGGAATCAGCCAGCGCAGAGCGCAGTCGCGGGTCGTGGACAAGTGCGGCGATCAGCAAATCACCTTTGTGCGCGGCCAGCGTGCGCTTAATGTGTGTGTCAAAACTAACGCCATGCGGTACGAGATGGAGCCAGTCATAATCAATGCCAAAGTCCTTCAGCCAGCGTTTTGTCGGGGCTTCCAGTGTTTCTGGCCGACGACTGATAAGCACCACCTCAGCACCGGAGCGAGCAAAACCACGCAACATGCGGCTGGTGGGAAAGATGAGTTCATCACCGGCAATGAGAGCACCTGCATCTGCGTCAGGGACTGATTTACGATGGCTGACATTCGCCAGCACACCTTCAAGTTCACACAGTACATACATGCCTCTGGCCATATCACACCGCCACAGGAACCTTGATCCACGGGAGCGGTTCATAACCGCAGATCTGCACGCCATCCCATTTAAAGTCGTCCAGTTCAGCCCACTCGCGCGGGAAGATAACGACCGGATCGGAATGCTCTGGGGTCTGGCGCTCCATCAGCTCCTGAACGCCCTCCATGTGGTTGTCATAGAGATGAACATCAAACCCAAAATGCACAAACGCGCCAGCCATATGGCCGGTGATTTTCGCGAGGAAGTGAGTCAGGATGCCGTAACCGGCAATGTTGAAAGGCATACCCACGAAGGTATCCACGCTACGCTGCACCAGGCAGGAGTTCAGAATGCGCTTTGGAATACCTAATGCGTCCAGTACGTTTTCGGAGATGCCGCCGTCCTTTTCCAGAATGCACAACATCTGGGTGTAGATGGACTCGTGACCGTGACGATTGTGTTGCAGACCAATGTCGGTAGCCATTGCCAGTCGGGTCTCAAAATCAAGCTCACGACTCCACAATGAGAAAACAAAATGGCAAGGTGGAAGCTTCATGTCCTCCAGCTCGCCAACGTTCCAGGCGTTTAGCAGGATGCGACGATCTGTAGGGTTGGTGCGCAACGTATCGACAATACGTTGTAGCTGGTCGATTTCACGGGACAGCACAACACGGTCTTCGTTGACACCAAGATAACCTTCTACCTTGTAGCCACGCTCGTTGAACGTGTCGATCTTGTTCAGGTATTCACTACGTGGAACGATGCGGGTATCGCCCCAGCGACGCCATTGCTTGCCATAAACCGGTCCCAGGTCGCCATTCTCGTCAGCCCAGGCATCCCAGATTTTGACGCCATTGTCTTTCAGGAACGCAATGTTGCCGGTTCCTTTGAGATACCACTCCAGCTCTACCAGTAGCGGTTTCAGGTTCACGGCTTTTCCGGAGATTAATGGAACAGAGCCGCCAGTAAGCATGTAGTAAGAAGGTACATAAGAGACGCTCTTTGTACCTGTGCCGGTCCGGTCCCCGGCGTGAACGCCTGTCTTTTGCACCGTTTCAATAACTTTGGCATACGACGAACTGGTCAGTTGGCCGTTGGTATGCTCTCGATTCAGTAGAATAGACAAGTTAAACCCCACAAATAAATAAGTAAGTACATACACATTATTTTATGCAAGTTTATCTATGAAAAGATTGTAAAACCAGAAGTTAAGGTAAAAAAAATGGTGGCACCGAGGCCACCATTAAATGAACAACATTGGAACTCTGACAATAAAACACGCAAGGTAAAATATATAACAATAAGTATGTACTTACAAATGATTTTTAACTACCTCGTAAAGTGAGGATGACTCCGCCTGGTCAATAAAACGAGTGAGGTCGACGTCACTGTAGGTTGGTGATTTGAGGATCTTGCCATCGGAAAGACGGAAGCCAATCATCATCTCAGTCCCTTCCGCGTGACGGAAGCCAAGGTCATTTTTGTCATACTTGCAGTTTTCCACCGCAGCATTTCGTTCTTCTGTGTCCGCAGGCCAAAGCTTCGTCATGTTGGAGCGATGAATTTCCGCCACCAGCTCGACGATGTCGATGCCGAGGAACTCAGCTAGGCGGTAAGTCATCATGCAGGCCACATAGATCTTGTTCATCACACGGCGCAGATCATGGATAAGCTCAGTGTCGCTAACATGTTTTGTCTCGAGTTTATCAGCCAGCTCTTCCAGCATTTGAGCAGCCTCTTTCGCTTCTTCAAACGGGATGGCCATATCGTCAAAGACCGTGTTGCCCGGAACCATGATGGTCTCAATAAAGCGATCAACGCTTTGCTCCTGGGTGTAGTAGCTCATACCGGTTGAGATGCCGCCTTTAATGGCCACCATCGTGCCAACGCCCACGTACAGGAAGTCAGCCATTGCATCCAGAAGCCCGTTCATATCACCCTTCCTGGCTGCCGGAATGCCCTCGGTAACAGCTTCTTCGTGGATAAGTTTGGCGCGTAGTCGCAACAGCGCCGGATCTGGCATGACGCGACGCGGGTGTTGAAATAGTGCATGGAACTGGTCAACCATCTTGTAAATGCTCTCCGTCGCCTGGCCAAAACCAGGGTTCAGCTCATACGGCTCAGGTTTAAAGCCCACGAGTTTGTCAGCAGTGAGTTTGAGATGATCAGTCAGTTTCGTAAATTTCATGTCTTTATCCTTCGGACTTATTTGATGCGTCAATTGTGACCCAGCCCAGCCAGGCCACAAAGTGGTTAAACACGGCTTACAGGTCTGCGAACTGGCTCAGACCGGCACGATCGACAGCAGAATCAATCTGGCCGACAAGATAAGTGCTTTGTTCGGCTTCCTGCGGAGCAATTTGCAGGGTGTCGGACAGCAGCCATTTGTTCATCCAAACCAGTGGATCGTCTTTGATTTCCGGGAACAGTGGCTTCAATCCCAGACGGCTCATTGCCAGATTGGTACGGTATTTCACATAGGTTTTAAGAATGTCAGCGTTCAGGCCAATCATGGCCCCGTCTTTGAACAGGTAGTCCGCCCAGCGCATTTCTTGCTGTGCCACGTCCATCATGGTCTGGTAAATGAAATGCTCTTCTTCTGCGGCGATTTCTCTCCACAGCAACCCTTCACGTCCAGTACGCATATAACGGATCATGCGCTCAGTACCTTCGCAGTGCAGCGCCTCATCACGCGCAATGAAACGCATGATTTTGGTATTCCCCTCAAGCAACTTCCGCTCACCAAAGGCGAACGTACACGCAAAGCTCACATAGAAGCGGATAGCTTCCAGTGCGTTGATAGACACCAATGTACGGAACAGCTGGCGCTGAAGAGGGTAGGGCTTACCATCGAACTCAGACGCATACAGACGCTCAAACTCATCCTGACCGAGATGCTGCCTGGAGCATGTCATGTCATAAAGCTTGTCGTATTCAGCGGAGATGCTGATTGCCCGGCTAATAATCTCTTCGTCGGTCACAATGCCGTCGAAGACGATGCTCGGGTCATCCACCATGCCGCGGATAATATGCGTATAGCTGCGGCTGTGAATGGTCTCAGAGAATGACCAGGTCTCAACCCACGTTTCCAGCTCCGGGATGGAAATGAGCGGCAATAACGTGGCGTTAGGGCTGCGACCCTGAACGGAGTCCAGAAGGGTCTGATAGCGCAGATTGCTCAGGAATATATGGCGTTCGTGCTCTTGCAGCTTCGTATTGAAGTCGATGCGGTCCGTCGTAATGTCGACCTCTTCAGGACGCCAGAAGAACGAGAGTTGCTTCTCAATCAGCTTTTCGAAGTCACGGTACTTTTGCTGGTCATAGCGTGCCACGTTGACGGACTGGCCGAGGAACATTGGCTCTTTTGTTGCATCGTTAGCGCCCAAACGGAAAGTTGAGTATGTCATGAGTTTCCCTTTGAAAGTTATCGAGTTGTCTTAACAAATTGTTTTGTTGGTGCTTAAAACAATTTGTTATCTTAATTTATAAAATAAGGTATACAACATAATGAAAAGGTGGGGATTTCTCCCCACGTTTATTAGATTTTGCACGCGCCGTCGCACTCATCTTCTGGCTCCACCACCTCCGAAGCGGTCGATGCAGATGCCAAATCGTCGTCTTCGCGCTTACCCGCACCATCACGAGTGTTGTGGTAGTAAAGCGTCTTCACTCCCTGTTGATAGGCAAACAGCAGATCTTCCAACAGCTTCATCATCGGAACCTTGTCGCCGGGGAAGCGAGTCGGGTCGTAATTGGTGTTCGCAGAAATAGCCTGGTCGAAGAACTTCTGAATGATGGCCACCTTAGTGAGATAGCCACGGTTGTCCGGCATATCCCAGAGGTACTCATACTGGTTTTTCAAACTGGCAAAATCTGGCACCACCATCTTCACAATGCCGTCTTTAGAAGACTTCACCGAAACCGGGCCACGCGGTGGCTCAATGCCATTGGTGGAGTTGGTGATCTGGCTGGACGTTTCGCACGGCATCTGAGCAGTCAGGGTTGAGTTGCGCAGACCATGCTCACGAATGCGGCCACGCAGCTCTTCCCACGGCATTTTCAGCTCGAAGGAGGTTTCTGGGTTGGCATCCAGTGTTTTGCGATAGTGGTCGACAGGCAGCTTGCCCTGTGCGTATTTGGTGTGATGGAACCACTCGCACGCACCTTTTGCTTCTGCCAGACGGCAGCTTGCATCGAGCAGGTAGAATTGAATTGCCTCAAATGTTTCATGCACCAGCTGGTTGCCTGCTGCGTCTGAGTAGTTAAAACCGTTCTTCGCCAGATAGTAGGCAAAGTTGGTCACACCAACACCCAGGCTACGGCGTGCTTTAGCCGGGATTTTCGCAGCGGCCATCGGGTAGTCCTGATAGTCGAGCAGAGAGTCCAGCGCCGCCACTGCATAGAAAGCGACATCCTTAAGTGCATCCAGAGAGTGAATTGCGCCCAGGTTGAACGCAGACAGAGTGCAAAGCGCAATTTCGCCGTCCCGGTCGTCAGTAAACGCCAGTGGCTTGGTCGGCAGCGTAATCTCCATGCACAGGTTGGACTGATGTACCGGTGCGATTTCCGGATCAAAAGCGCCGTGGTCGTTCATGTGGTCAACGTTTGCGATGTAGACGCGACCGGTGGAGGCACGTTCCTGCATCAACGTAGAGAACAGCTCAACAGCCAGGATAGATTTCTTACGGATACTCTCATCGGCTTCGTACTGCAGGTACAGCGCTTCGAACTTATCCTGATCGACAAAGAACGCGTCATACAGGCCAGGTACATCGTGTGGGCTGAACAGCGTAATGTTCTCGTTGCGTACCAGACGGCGATACATCAGGCGGTTGATCATCACGCCATAATCAAGATGACGAACGCGGTTCTCTTCGATGCCACGGTTGTTTTTGAGCACCAACAGGCTTTCCACTTCCAGGTGCCAGATTGGATAGAATGCTGTAGCGGCACCACCACGAACGCCACCTTGCGAACAAGACTTCACTGCGGTCTGGAAGTGTTTCAGGAATGGGATAACGCCAGTATGAGTCGCCTCGCCATTGCGGATCTCGCTTCCCAGCGCACGCAGACGACCAAAACCAATACCAATACCTGCACGGCGAGATACATAGTCGATGATGGCAGAGGATGCAGCGCTAATCCCCTTCAGACTATCTGCTGCTTCAATAAGCACACAGCTTGAGAACTGACGAGTAGGGGTGCGTACCCCTGCCATAATTGGTGTTGGCAGAGACAGTTTGAATGTACTGGTGACATCGTAGAACCCTTTGACCATATCCAGACGCGTCTTGCCAGCGCAACCATCCTCCCAGCTCTGGAACAGACACATGCCAACCAGCATATAAAGCTGCTGCGGTCCTTCATAGATTTCACCAGTGACACGGTTTTGAACAAGGTATTTGCTCGCCAGCTGCACCGTAGCGGCGTAGCCGAAGCTGTCATCGCGTTTAGGTTTGATGTAGGTGCCCAGCTCGGCAATTTCTTTTGGTGTGTAGTATTTGAGAAGGTTTTCGTCGTAAACACCACGGCTTACGTTGCTCACGATATGGTGGTAGAAGTTTGGATACGCATACTGACCGAAGGCATCTTTACGGATTTTGAATAGGTTCAGTCGTGCTGCAACCTGGGAATAGTTCGGGGTTTCAGCACTGATCAGATCGGCGGCAGATTTCACCAGCGCCTCATGCAACTGGCAGGTGGTCATTCCGTCAAAAATGCTGGCCGCAGCACCCATAGCAACGGCGGAGGCGCTCACGTTGCGTATGTTTTCGACGCCCCACATCACAACGCGGTTATATTTTTCTTCTGATAACGGCTCCAATGAGCCATCTCGTTTCACAATCCTTATCATGTATCACCCAATAAAAAAGGCCACTATATGTAGTGGCCTTATGTTAATAGATAAGTACATACCTATCAATTAGCGCTTATAAAATTCCAGCAAGAACATCGCGAACCTGACGGAACTGATCTGTCTGCATACCGGTGTAAATCGAAGCCACGGCGTCTGCCAGGTGTTCGTTTTTGGCAACTAACACATCCTTCCCAGACTGCTTTCTGCGAAGCCACGGGGCGTCTGGCTGCTTCTGTGTCGCCCACTGGATTATTTCGTCTTTGGATGTGGTCAACTTGTTCCCAACATAGTGCTTAATTTCGTTTGGCGTCACCTGAATCAGCGGCTTGTCGACACACGCCAGTACACCAATACATATTCCGTATGAGGTTTGCGCCCGCGAACTTTGACTACCAACCGGCAATTCACAGAACACCATATGTGCCTTCTCAATAATGGGTTTTGCAGTACGCCAGATTTCATTGGCACGACGCAGATCGTCACTGTTTACGCGAACGGTCTTTTTGTTGCCGCCAGCTTTGGTCTCCACCAGCGTCAGGTCGTGAATGTCTAGCTTATCCGTCTCCAAATCCAATGTACCTATAGCCAGCCCAAAGTTGCTCATTGAAGGGTCGACACCGACCACACGAATGATTTTGCTCATTTTGTCTCCTTACCATGTTGCCCATATCGGGCATTCCATTAACTTCTGCTCCAGGGTCTTCTCTTGCGTGCAGATGTCTTGATTTGACCTTCTGGTCTCCACATTGATTGAATCAAGCGTCAGCACGCCGGACGCAATGTCTGCATCAATCATGCTCTGCCCGATGAAGTGACGCATGATTTCTTCTAACTTACGGCTCTCTTCACTGTCTTTTAATAAAATATGTGGAAGATGGCCCTCGACTATCGCCACCATTCCATCTTCAGTGATGAAATGTAATTCGGAGGCTTTATACGCTGCTCCGATGGTGTTCTTAATGTGGAAATTGGAAAACGCAGCACCTGGCATCGCCATGCAATCTACTCGCGTATTCACCAGCCGAATAAGATTGGTGAATGCGGTACTGATATGTGCATCCATTGCACCGAACAGTGCATTTTCGTTGATATTCAGCTCACCAGTTTCATGGATCGCCACAAACCCCGGCCCAGAGTGGGGAAGATAACAACCTTCCTCAAATGGGTTAATCAGGATTGGCGCAGTACTTCCTGACGGCAACGATTTAAGGTTTAGCATTTTTGGCGTTTTAGCCACTAAACTTGTTAGCACCGCAAACTGTTCGTTCTCAAGATTATTGTTGCTCCATGCAATCCCCGGTGCGGCGCGAACGGCAGTATGGCTACCAATCATTCTGATGGACTGCATCACAGAAAACATCTGCAAGAACTGTGGGCGGCTCAGATTAAACGACATAGCTGCGGCCCTCTTTCACTTCAACTGTGATGGTTTCCCTGAACCACGACTTCATCTCTTTATGGGAGATAATCATCACTGTGCCGCGTTCGCGTGCTTTGGCTTCCAGAATCCCCATGAGGCGCTCCAGACCGGCTGTATCAAGCGCATCGTCAATTTCATCGCCGATAAACAGCTCAATGTTCTTGCTGGCTCGATTGGAGACCAAATCTTGCAGGGCCAGTGAGCACGCAATGCGTACCTTACGTTTCTCGCCACCAGACAGAGTCTGGAAGGATTTGCTGGAGCCTGTTTTCGTTACGCTGATATTGAATTTATCGCGATACTCGCCTTTCTTGGTCGTCTCCATCGTGGACCATTCAGCCACGATATTGCCGTCAGAAAGCGTGTTGAGATACTCCGCAGTTCTGACGTTCAGGAACGGTGTGACCGAAGTCAGGATGTGAGAACGCACACCTGCTGGGGAGTACACCTGGCGAGCTTTGTCCAACAGCAAAGCCTGTTCCTGCATATTCTTTAACTCTGTTTTAAGTACTGCATAATTGGATTTATTGGCAGCCAGGTTGTCTTCATGTCGCTTAATGACGGCCAGGAATGGGTTTACCTCTGCCAGTATGTGATTAACCTCAGAACGCGCCCGCGCCACCAGCGCTTCGACGGCCACAACTTCGCGTTCGCGATGGCGCAACGCACTTAACTGGTTGGTTAGGCTTTCGATTCTGGCGATGATTTCGGAGACGTCGGGTGTAGCTGCGACCAATGCAGACTCGATGCCGAGCGCTTTCTCAAGACGAGTTTTGTGTTGAGCCACTGCCGCTGCTGATGTCTGCGCCTGGCTGATTTCATTACGCGCTTGTTCAATGAAACTCTCCTTTACGGTTGATAAGTCTTCTTCACAGTAGGGTTTTCCGCACGTTACGCAGGGAGCCCCAACTTTAGTGTTTGCCTCTTCAGCTTTAGCTTTAAAAGAACGAGCGCGGTTCATGGACTCGTTCTGAGCCGCTTCCGATGTACGGATGCTCGAGCGGATCTCCGTAATGGCACCGCGCACCTTCAGTAATTTCGCGTCGTGTTCTTCTTTGGAGGCCAGCTTGCTGTGCTCGCCAGCAATCGCGGTTTCCGTGTCGTTGATTTGCTCCGGCAACGAGCGGATTTCCAGTTCAACCTCTGTCAGCGTCACCTCTGCACCAGCCAGGTCAGCACGCGCTTTGTCCAGGCGTTCACCACGATCACGCTCCCAGCTTTCAGAGGACGTTTTTGCAGCCTCAATCTCAGACTGTGCGGTCTCAATAAGCGTGATGCAGGCTTCCATTTTGGATTTGGTGACATCCATGCGTGCGGCAGCTGCGTTGGCACGTTCGCGAGCAATGGCATAGGCACGCGTCAAACGATCAACACCAGCCGCTTCCTCAACGATGGTTTTGAGGTTCTTGTCTGACATCCCTGGCAAATCAGGCATCGCCTCCTGACTGGCGTAAATAGACGCCATGAACACCTCTTTCGACGCACCAATAAGGCGTTCGACGAACTCCTGCGTCAACGTGTCCTTGCCTTTGGTCATATCGCCGTCTTCACCACGGACGATAAGCCTGTTCTTAAACTCCTTGTGCTTACGATGGCGAATGATGGCGTAGCGCTTGCCCTCATCCTCAACAGTCACCATGACACGACAGTTTTTCTCGTGGTCCGTTGAAAGAACGTCATCGCCTTTCACGCCATGCGCTGTTTCACCATACAAACACCACATTAAGCTGTTCATCAGGGTGGATTTCCCGGCGCCATTACTGGCAGCGGAAGTGTCGCCATTGTTTACCCCCTGAATGAGCACCAAACCACGCTGGTCTAACTCAACTTCGGCGCTGGCCAGCGCCATAAAATTCTCCACCTGGAGCTTTAGAAATTTCATACAACGCCTTTGATTCCGTGTGTTAGCTTCTGGCCTTCTCTCAACTTGAACTCCGTATGAGCTGGAAAGGCTCTACGTTTAAGCACGCCCATTTTTGATAGTCTTCCCAGGTAAAACGCCACGGGATTTCCTTTGGGTGGATATGGCTTGTGGAACATCACCGTCTGACCACTTTCAAGCCGTTTCATCGTGGAGATGAAGTCCCGAATGTTTTCAGAATGGTTCGTACTCACACTGCCTCCGCACTCTCCGCTTCGGTCAGAATTTCCTGACACAACATGTCCAACTTGCTCAGTTCGAAGCCGCCGTCCGTGTCGTGAACAATCTTGCAGTACGCAGCAACAGACTCGCCCAGGCTGTCGATCTTGCTTGTCTCGGATGTACTGGCAGAGCCTTCCATCATCGAGGCCTTGCGGATGAAGTTACAGACGACACCCTTAGCACCCATTGTTTTCAGGATGTTCTGGATTTTGATGCCTTCTTCATCGCTTTCTACGACGGCACGGAAGCGCACGTAGTTACCGCGTATTTGGTCGTCGTCCACATCGTCTTCAAGATTCACGAATTTAGGCGCGGAGGTTTCGTGGTGGGTGAAGGTGCCGTCCGGATTGACGATCATGTAACCGGCCAGTGAACCCACATCGCCCCAATTCTGGTGCGTCAGTGCGCCGACGCTCACGACGCCAGGCAAAACTTCTTTGTGGTTGTGGTAGTGTCCGGACAACAGCAGACGAAAACCGATGTCTTTCAGCTCCTGAGCGTCAATGCCCACATCAGGCATGGTTGGGATCGCTTTGTTGATCGAGGTATGTATAACGACATCATGGTTGTCGCCTTCCAGTCCTGATCGCAGCGTTTTCAGATCGCTAATCAGCTCGGCGTGATTGTTGCGCCAGCTAACCAGATGCACGGTGACATCGCCCATTTTGATGGAGTGGGGGCGTTTGCCGCAGACAATCTCCACACCGATTGAGCGCAATGAAGCCGCAGCGTTAGCGCTGTAAACAGAGTCGTTCGTTTCGAGGTCGTGATTGCCAGCCAGCATCGCTACTTTCAGGCCAAGCTCTTTGATGATCCACTCGTAGGTTTCTGTGACGAAATGCAGCACGGAGGGCGATACAGCACCTCGAACGTGGAAAGTGTCTCCAGCTACCAGCATGTATTGGCACCCGGCCGCTTTCATGGCTTTGGCAGCTTCTTTGGTCGCTTCCAGTTGAATCTCCAGTCGTGAGTTCAAACCGTCAGCGTTGGTTGTCGCAAAAGTATCCCAACGATGATAATGGGGATCTGAAATTACCCCGTATGGAATAGTCATGTGTCTTTTCCTTTGTGGTTGTTTGATACAAATACTAAGCGTGTTGAACAGGCGTACAACTGAGACAACACGGCACACTAGGAAAGTTAAAGGCAAGTAATTATGTCAAAGTATATAAGTAAGTATATACCTATTTTATATTCAATAGATGATTAGTTCTAATTTATCGCCCTAACTATGTTGAGTAGGGATCAAAATCTTTGGAGGCGCAAAAAGTGCGTAGAACTTAATCGTGTGCGCTTAGATAATGAGGTAAAAGCGCATACAAATTTAGAAAGGTTAAAGGGCAAGTAACGTGACACCAGAAATGCTTAATTCAATTGGATTGTTTCTTAATATCGCAGGCGTAGTTTTAATCTTTTTCTATGGGTTGCCTCAACCCTCTCATGATGAGGAAGTATCGATTGGTGTGGGAATGGATACTGTCCTTGAGGATGGAAGATCCGTTAAAAGCATGGTGGATGAAGTTAGAAGGAGAAAGGTTCGTTATAAACGCCGTGCCTATCTTGCACTTACGTTAATGCTGTTTGGCTTTCTGTTCCAGCTTGTTTCCGTTTGGCTCTTGAAACTATTGGAGATATGGCATGGCGTTATCATGAGTCATTTTTAATCATTTACCACTTTCAAAGCCACTGAGCGCCCCTGTAACGAGCGCTCTTTTTTGTTTGGGCAAATACCCACTTAATCCTTTAAATCTTGTCTGCGGGCTTCTGACGCGCTTCGCTTATGTTGATAACGCCAGCTTTTGGACGGGGGTCTTCAAGATTCAATTCTTCGTCGCTGTGATATTCCAGATCGAAGTCGCGCTCAACATGCCGGATGTAGATGGCGGTAAGTAGGCTGTAGTCATTCAGAAAGTGGCCGTAGGATTTGCGGATCACTTCTCCGACTTTCTCGATCTTCTCGCCACCCATGCAAAGGTAATTAAACCGGCTGTGTTTACGCAGCATCTCTTCGACTGGACCGGTGTATACATTATCGACTTTGCCAAATCGGATAATTTTCCCTGTATCTGCCTCAACCAGACAAACCAGTTTTCCAGGTGATAGTCTGTCACGCCACGTTACACCAGAGCGCAGTGTGTTGAAGTAGGGTGCATCCAATCCGATGATCGGTTTACGAAATGACAGCAGTGGGACGTACCTGATGCAGCTGTTCAGATGAAAATGAGCACCTGCTTCATGGAGTTTGAGACGTGTCTCGTTAATCGGACATTTCGATGCTATGCCACAAAGGTCACAAAGCAGTTTTTGTTTGTTCAGGCTGCCGTTAGATTCAATGGTGTAGGAACCATCTTCAAGACGGCGAACCCATCGCGTGCGTTTTAAATCCATAGTTCGTGTTCTGATTGTTATTGTACTGAGCAACAATAACGTACCAGGCACAGTGATATTTGCAAATGCCTGTTTTACTTATACCCATTATTCACAGGGCAGATCCAATAATTAGATCCCAGAGAGATCCCTTAGAAGATCAAAAGAGATCCCCGATCGTCTCCAGCCGTTGCGGTTACTCGCCTGAGAGTGTGTTGCTATCCACTATGGGGAGGAAAGTAACCTCTGTAGAGAGCATGATAACTGCTATGAAGAGCAAAACAACCTCTCTGGAGAGTGGTCGGTATCCACTGTAGTGAGTAGACGACATTGTCTTTGCTGGATAACTCCTTGCCTGTTTTTCTGTGTCATATTGCTGATATATATAGAGAAGTATTAATTTTCAAGCAGAGGTGTGTCTGTTTCGGTCACACATTATCCCCAGAAGGGGAGTGCTGCCTGATTTTGCAATTATCTGTTTTTTATACACAGGCCCGATCCAGTAATAAAGATCCTAAAGAGAACCAAAGAGACCCACAAAGACCCTAAAAGATCCCCGTACCCCGCAAACCGTTGTGCTGTCTGGCTTTAGACATGGTCGATATCCACTATAGAGAGCAGATCAGCCACTATGTAGAGTAAACCAACCACTGTAGAGAGTAGAAAAACCACTATAGGCGGTAGGATAACCGCTGTGATGAGTGCTACTATCCACTGTAATCAGTAAAGGCCGCCAAAGCCGTCGAATAAAAAGAGACATTTGGAATGAGCGAAAACGGCAATAAAAACATAGCGATCACCAAAGCATTCTCAGAAACAGATAAAAAGACCGGCGAAGTTGTTACGTTAGTTCCTAACACAAACAACACAGTTCAGCCTGTTGCTCTGATGCGTCTTGGTCTCTTCGTTCCAACGCTGAAATCGACGTCCAGGGGCAGAAAGGGACAAATGGTCTCCATGGACGCCTCCGCTGAACTCAAACAGCTGTCTCTTGCCAAAGCCGAAGGGTTCGAGGACATAAGGATCACCGGTCTTCGTCTGGATATGGATAACGACTTCAAAACGTGGGTAGGCATCATCCACGCGTTCGCCAAACACAAGGTCGTTGGCGACACTGTCACGCTACCGTTCGTCGAGTTCGTCAGGCTCTGTGGCATACCAACGGCCAGATCGTCCGCGAAGTTACGTAAGCGTCTGGACAGTTCTCTAACCCGTATCGCCACAAACACTATCTCGTTCCGCAGCAAAGGCTCTGAAGAGTATTACGTGACACACCTTGTGCAGACAGCAAAGTACAGCGCTAAGAACGACACAGTCGAGCTGCAGGCTGATCCTAAGATTTTCGAACTCTACCAGTTCGACAAAAAGGTTCTTCTGCAACTCCGGGCAATCAACGAACTCTCCAGAAAAGAATCCGCGCAGGCGCTTTACACCTTCATCGAAAGTTTGCCACCTGACCCGGCGCCAATCTCATTGGCTCGCTTACGCGCCAGACTTAACTTAACCAGCCGCACCATTACTCAGAACGCGACAGTCAGGAAGGCGATGGAGCAGTTGCGGGAGATCGGCTATCTCGATTACACCGAAGTGAAGCGCGGCAGCTCGGTCTACTTCATCATCCACTATAGGCGGCCGAAGTTACGCCCGGCACAGATACCAGTTAAAGCTCCACCGGAAGAGACGGAAGATAACTTCCTTGGTGATAATCAGGAGGAGATCATCGATGTTGTTCCTGAAGAGAAAGAAGGCGAAATGGTCATGTTGAGCAAGGAAGAACTGGCTATTCTCGAGGAACTGCGCAAGGCAAAAACTCGCAAATAACCCAACCACTATAGAGAGTAAAAAGGCTCACTATCCACTGTAGCAAGTAGCTGTAACCAACGATTAACCACTGTAGGCAGTAGCGCGTAAAATCACCAGATAAATGTTAGTGGTTGCAAACCTAGATGAAACAAGGGCTGCGAGGTTAGTGGTCACTGGGTATCTTGTTAAATCCACTCTCTATAGTGGCTGTCGTTGCCCCCCTTCTTTGTGGGCTATCCACTGTGGAGAGCAGAGTCGGTTGGCTGGATTTACTAACCACTGTGGAGGGTAGATATCTGCTGAAAACAGTGAATGTTTACTCTCTATAGTGGATAGCCGCAGGAGAGCGCACTCCACCACTCACCATAGTGGTTGTTTGCTGTGAATGAACGGCTGTTTACTCTCTACAGTGGATAGCGACGCCGAAAATTACTGCTTTACTCACTACAGTGGATACGGGGTGTCACTGCAGGCGTTTTACTCACTACAGTGGTTGGGTGGCATACCTGAATGGTGCTCTACTCACTTCAGTGGATATGAGCCGGATACGCACGCGGTGAGCTGGCTACTCACCGCAGTGGTTACTGTTATCAGTGGATTTTCTTCAGCAGACCCCAGAGCGTCCCGGCCTTCGTCGTGAGCTTACCTGTTTCCGGATCATACATGCGCCATTCACGACGCTTGTGGACAATGACGCCGTCCTCACGTTCCAGTCGCTCCAACACGCCGGGCTGTTTGAACCCTTTTGCCCGCCAGTAGCCGCTTAATTTTTCGATTTCCAGACCTGCCATGCTAACTGCCATCAATCAACCTCCTTGCAGTCATCGAAAAGGTAGCTCGTGTTCTTCGCGTGAACACCGTAGAAGTTATCAAATTTGTTGTAGACCAGCTTATCTTCGCCAACGCCGACCAACTTGCCATTACGTTTGGTTAGTTGTGGAGAGAACAACACTCGATCATCACGAACCACGTAAAACTGGTCGCCACCATCCACTACCATCGCCCCGTTAGAGGCTTTGATTATGTTGGTGAGTGTGTTGTTTTTGACTTCAGCCACTACCATTTCGCACTGGTAAACATGAGGGGCTGCATGAATTGGATGAGCCAGTAATCCCAGCACTAATGCCAACTTTTTCATGCCGCGATTCCTTTGATTACCCAGAAAGCCGAATCGAAGACGAGCACAAAGGCCAGCGCGTTAACTATTAAGCCATTGACGGGCGCAAAGGCTTTTCGGATCGTTCCTGAAAACAGGCAGTCGAGTGAAAAATATATCGAGACAATAAGTAATAAAGTGTCGAATAAAGTTTTCATAGTAGGTAAATGCTAACTTATATATTTATGACTGTAAATATCACTAAAATGTGCTAATGCCTAGGATTCGCTCAAGGTGTGCCGCATCTTCATCGCTTACCGGTTGTGTCTCGTCAATGTACCAACAACTGCCGTTATGCCAGCAAACACCGTCTTCATCGACAAACACTGAATCGGCATCGTAGCCCGTATACTCCACAAGGCGTTGTTGAATTCGAGCCTCAGTCTCTTCGTCGTTCAGACCGTCACACTTCACCATAAATAGCGGGTATACGTCATAGTCTGTACTGGAAGAAATACGAACTAAAATCTTCATGTGCCCCTCCTTATTGGTAAGTACTTATTTATTTTATTGCGCACCAGAAGGCACGCAATCATTGTGTTCAGGCTGATGGAAAGAACTTCTCCAGCGTGCGGTCGATTGCATTGTCGATGTGCATCAGATGCCAGACGACCATATCTTTGCTGCCCATACCGCGGGTGTAGATCACGTCGAACTTACGCCAGGCGGCGTGAAACCAGTGTGGGGTATCATCGACCGGTAGATTCTCGCCCGCTTCCTTGAAGTACTTAAGCAACATCGCCTGTTCTGCGGTAGGTGTCGGACCTATTTCTTCCGCATACATCCGGATGAAACGCTGCCAGTCCGCTTCATCTTCTGTCGGTTCCTGCGCATTCATCTCGGCAATTGCCTCACGCAGCTGCTTCGCCCACTCCGGCTCTGGATAGCCCTGGGAAACATCGGTATCAACAACATCAAGTGCAGCGTTGGCCGCGTCATACAGCTTTTTCACGTTTTTTCTCCTGCATCAAAAGGAAGACAGTCATTGCCGCTCTGAATGGGTTAGGGTTTTGAATCAGATGCTGTGGGGTAGAGCCGTCCACCTTTCTATGGGCTGCTCTCCACTCACCAGGCTGTCTGGTGGGGATCACGCCGATTCGGTATCGGGAAATGATGTCCCACGCATCAACCGGATCGTTACACCAGTCAAAAGAGCCGAATCCGTTTGGGCCTTTGGCGACCACAGCAGTACAGTCATCATCCTGCATACCTTTCCACCCATAATGAGAATTAAGCGGCCGGTGGCCGGTGGCTTCGGCCACCAGGCAGTTGATTTCAAAGTCAGTCATCTCGCTGTAATTTTTCATTCCCGATCTCCTTCTCCAACAGTTGCTTAACAACTATGTGGCGTTGTCACTTTTTGCTTCTACGGATACTAATTCCATATCAGTAACCAATTTGTTTTCTTATTGGTGATAATAATAAAAAGAATAAGGCGTCCAATGGACGCCCTGTGATTAAGCTTCTTCTGTTTCGGCTACGACTGACTCTTTCGCTCGTCGTTCATCGATAGCCTGCAATGCAGCGATGATTTCCGGAAGGGGCTTTTCTCGGTACATTTCGACGATCTGCGACTTGGTATATTTCTTATCGCCAATCTCTACACGCCCGCTGGCGCTCTTTGGCAGGTATCCTTCTTCCAGCATGTACTCAACCAAAGATTCGATAACGTCCAGGCCGCGAGTAGGGTCGAAGTAGAACTTCCATGAGCATTTGCCAAACGGCGGTGCGACTTTGTTTTTGATGCACTCGGCGCCCACGTCCTGTCCGATCTTATCTTTGCCATCCTTCATAACGGATGCACCCAGACGGATACGCACCGACGCGTAGAACTTCGGAGAGTCACCACCCGGAGACGTAGTCGGATCGCCAAACATCACACCAATTTTGGTACGCACCTGATTCAAGAAGATGATGCAGGCGTTGTACTTACGCGCCCACAGCGCCAGAGTAGGGAAATTCGCACTTGTCGCACGCGCCAGCGCCGTGTTGTCGTTCATGTTCAACTGGTCTTTGTCCTTCGCAGTGCCTTCTGCCATCCTGTCGAATTTCTCAGCCTTAGAGTTCGGCACCATCGACGCCAGAGAGTCGGCTACGATGCAAATTGGGGCTGTTTCCGGGATAAGCTCTTCATCGCGCACCAGCTTGAGGATGGTGCCGATAAGCTCTACAGAGTCCTCGAAGGTATCTGGTTGTTTGTAGACCCACTGACCGTCGTCTTCGTCGGCGTTCAGTCCGTTCGCCACAGCAAGGCCAACGTCGAAGCTGTTTTCGTGGTCTAGGAATACGGCCAGACCTTCCTGCTTCTGTGCGGAGATCATTGCGGCCGTCGCCAAAAAGGTTTTACCTGCACTTGGCGGTCCGAACACTTCCACGATACGCCCACATGGGAAACCGCCGTCATAGCGCCCGGAGATAGCCTTATTCAGTGGAGGGAAGCCAGAATCAATCCAGTGCGAAACCTTCTGTATTTCGTCATTGCTGCCGATCTTCTTTTTCAGTGCCAGTGCGAGAGTGGATTTTCCTTTTGCCATGATTAGGCTCCTTTTGTTTCGTTGATACGCTTAGAAGCGGCAGCTTCGTCAAATTTGATCAGATCGTGGTTAAGGTGTTTGGCTACTCGAGCGAGGATTTTCACCACCTGCTCACCAACCTGTGCGAATTCTCGTTCTGTGGCTGCAATGCCAGCAGCGCCAAGGATGCGTGGTAGCGCTACGACAGCGTGCTCGCCGTGGCAAAACACAATCTCTTTCGCAAGCATGGTTGGCGTGGTTGTCCCGCCGTTAATAATGGATTTCAGCATCAGCAATACCTTTCAAATGGCAGAACAAACACGTCCAGGTCTTCCAGAAACGAACGGAAGTTAAGCTCGTAGCACATCTGCTCGAAGGCTTTCATATCGCGCTCGCCTTTGATTGTTTGGATTTCACTAGGTGGAAACTTGGTATCAATCAGGTTCATCAGCGTCATGTTGCGCTTGAAGGCTTCCAGCATCCGGCAGCCCGTCTTCTCGTTGAAGGCGTTCTTTGCCAGCTTGTTGAATGCCGTCTTGTATCGACCTTTGTTGATAACGATAGAACCGTCGTTAATGCCACGTACCATTGCGGCCACGCTTCCCCACTCATGCAGCAGCTCCTTCGCACCGCCATCACCAATACCACCAACACCTTTGATGTTGTCCGAGGTATCACCCTGCAGCGCTTTCGATTCGAGAAACGCACGCGGTGTCGGCAGACCAGTCAGTTCTGCGAACTGTTCGAAGTTGACCTGCTTGTGTTTGGCGTCTTCACGCAGGCTTACCCAACTCACGTTCTCGCGCACCAGCTGGAGCCAGTCGCCGTCACCGGTCAGCAGATAGATGTGATCAACGGTCGGCTGCGGAGCCAGACGAGAAACAAGCATTCCAGCCAGGTCGTCAGCTTCTGCATCCTTTGCGACCAGTTGGTTAACGCCCAGCGCGGTCATCATTTTGTTGATGTACGGCTTCTGGAGCGCAAAACCCTCCTTCATTTTCTTCATCTCCGGATCATCATCGCGGTTTGCTTTGTACGCCGGGTAATAGTCACGACGTTTGTCGCTGAATCCATCCCACAAAATCATCGGACGGGCATGGAGGATTGAGGCATAACGGCGAACGTTCTTCACGAAGCCAAACGCCGCCTGCACTTCCATTTCGCCGTTGTGTAATTTGTCAGATTGCTGGTGGTAATAGCCCAGGCTGTTACCGTCCACTAAGAGATAGTTCACCGGTACACTCCTTCCAAAAAGTAAGGCGTCCGTAGACGCCTTGTTGGTCACGTTATGGGATTACAGAGCGTCCAGTTCAGCCAGCAGATCATCGAGACCTGCGTCAGCTGCACCAGCAGAGGAAGCACTTGCAGTTTCAGCCGTAGCACTTGCCGCCGCGGAAACTTCCGGAGCTTTCACTTCTTCTGGTTTTGCTTCGGGCTTGAACTCAGCTTCTGCGGCACGAAGAATTTCGTCATCAACCAGGCTGGTGGTTTCTGGTGCTGGCGTGTGCGCAGTTGCAACAGCCGCCGTACCTTCCGTATGACCAGTGATAGATCCAAAGCCAGGCAATGAAGCAGCCGCGGAGCTTGCGGAAGAAGAGATGACCGGAGCAGACATGGTTGCAGCAGGGGCTGCGATGCCGATGAGACGACCCATAGTGCGAGCTGTGGACAGCAGGCGGGTTTCATCAGCCTGGTTCGCGAAAGCAATCAGATCGTGCTGTGTATTCCAAAGTTTTTCCGCGATGTCACCTTTGTAGACTTTACGTTTTGGTGAAACGTCGTACTTAGTGTCGCGACCAGAACCGGTACGCTTAATCAGGAACGCGTAGCCTTCTTCTTTGCTCAGTGGGTTACCGATGTCATCTGCTATGTCTTCAGACATCACTTTGCAGATGTCGTCAAATACAGTGGACGGCAGCTCAACAAGCTGGCATTTCTCTGCATCGCCAAAATCTTCACGCGCAGACAGAACACCGTTGACCAGATAACGCGGGGTAGCACGCATAGAGTTAATACGTTCTTCCATCGCTTTGTTGCCTTTGTGACGAGCACGACCCTCCATAACCATCTCGCACAACTGGCAAGCGCGGCCGTGGGTGTGCTGTTCGCAGACATAAGCAGTGGTGACTTCTTTGCCTTCCTCATTCTGATGCTTAACGTAGTGCATGCCGAAAGTCTGGAAGAACACACCGTCAGGATTATCCTTGTTCGGGAAAATGCGCAGATAGTTGTTGCCATCTTTCAGACGAGTCAGGTCAACGTTATTGCCACGTTTAGAAGCAATATCGCCACGGGTCTTGTTAAGCAGATCAAGTAATGACTTAGACATGTATTTCTCCTTATTGTGATTGTGGCCATTGGCGCTATGCGCGTTGGGCGTTCGTTTGTTTGTGGCTCGTTTGAGCGAGAAAAATGATAGATCAGTACTTACTTATTTTCTAGCATAAATTAGCGGGAGGAAAGGAAACGTTCGGCACCCAGGCGTTCAATCTCCACGATAGCCATTTTTGACGCCTGGACAATCATGTCTCGGCGGTGAGAGAAAGCGGCCACAGCGTGCTTGTAGAGATCTGCAATGTGCCGGGCTTCATCCAGTTTCTGGCGTTTCGCGAGGTACTGCGGGTTGGTTCTGACCTTCGCCTCAAGCACTGACTCATTGAACTTAATGCCGTTCATACTCAGGTTTTTACGCTCATTGTCATAGATCTTCGCTTCAATCGCATCGAGGGAAAGTTTTGCGTCTGCGACTTCTCTTTCTGCCCACGCAAGTTTAGAACCATACTCCATTAGCAGGCGTGGTTGCTGACGCCAGACCTCCTCGAGATTGTCGCGGTCGAACTCCAGAACGGTCATGATTTTTTCGTAGATTTCGGTGCTCATGATGTTAATTACCTACTTATGTGTTTGTATTGATTTTATCATGACAGTTGATACGAATGAATATAAAAGGCGGGAGATATATGCAGGTGGAAACGGTGAAAATTAATCTTTCGCTTTAATGACGCGCAGACAATAAAAATTGGATGAATGACTATAATCAGTGAAACACGGTCTTCATTCGTTGGTTTGTTATTAGGCGTGGCGAAATCCAGTATGGGGGCAAAACAATAATGATCATTGATAATGAACTAATCGTTATATTATTCAGGGGGTTGGACAGGATTCTGATCTCTCTAGGCGGGATAATCTCTATCTGGCTGGGATATAAGTTATTTAACAAGGCACTACCCAATAATGGCACTTTTGATGGCGGCATTGGCTCGTGGTCTATACGAATGCAGAATATCGCACCCGGCGTGTTTTTTGCTCTATTTGGTGCGTCGGCTCTAATCTTTTCAATCACGCATCCTTTTTCCTATGAAAATTATGGAAAGGATAAGAATTCGGAAGGTGCAGGAGTATTATCTAATAATGGAGCAAACCCAGCGAAAGAAAGTTCTGGGTCGAAATTTGTTGGCATGGGGTTGAGCAACTCTCCTCGTAATAGTATAAGGGATTATTCCATCATTCTTAATTCCTTGGCTGTTGTTAATAAATATGTAAATCGCCCAGTAGATACTTTAACAAACGAACAAAAATCAAAAATAATGCAATCTTATGGTGTGTTATATAACTTTCAAATTAATTTGATTAATGATATTTACGGTCCGGAAGGTTATGACACATATCAAAAAATGTCAGCAGACATAAGAAATAGAGTTAAGACATTAGATGACTATCCACCCGAAGATAAAAACTTATATGCGGGAATAAAAAGCCTTTATGATCAATGAGGTGTGTTATGAATCGTGGCCTGTGGTTACTAATTTTTATGTTTATTGGCAGACCTGTTTTGGGAGTGCAACCGGTTGATTTTACGAAAGAGACAGTGGGGGTCATTAACAATAAAATTATTGAGGTTAACGATTCACTCCAAAGGATAGTTAGAAATCTATCCTTTAGTATTAATACTTCAGAGCCTATGCCAACAGCATCTTCAGGATGGGTGAATGGTGTTCCAACAATTATGTTTTCTTCATCAATGTTAGATGTTGCTTTTTATTCATCCGAGTTAAGCACCTTAGTTTACATGGATAGAAAATGGATGGACTGTAATGTTGTATATAGTAGTTATATAAATAATGCGTATAAAGAAATGATGTCGAAAAAAAATGAGAATTTACCTATAACTCCATTAATACCACCAGAAAAATACGGAGGTGTATGTGCGGGAATTGAAAGCTACTACCCATTTACTGGTGACAAAAAGGTTTTGCGGGACTTAAGTGCGAAAAATGCTATTGGATTTATGTATCTTCATGAACTTTCACATCTGTATTTAAATCATACAAATTATCATAATGATAGTTTGAGTAATGAAGAAAGACGCGAAGCGAATTGTGCGATGAGAAGACAAGAAAAGGAGGCAGACCTACTAGCGGCCCGCAAACTGGTTAAGTTTGGATGGTATAACTCTGCTCTGGATGTATCAGTTTGGAGGGTCATGGCCAATCTTGGCGTTATTGAGACAAGTCGAAATAGCACTCTTGACCATCCGACAGCCCTTGAACGTATGACCTACGTATTAGATGACGTCAGAGGGGCAATTCTTGAGTCTGGAGGGCAGATTAGCGACGAGATGTCGGAAGCTATCGATGAGTCAAAAGCTCTTGAGGAGAAAGCCAATAGAACCATGAGTGAGCATGATAGTGAAGACGCAGGAACGGGAGAATGCTCAGCTTAAGACTTACAACTGAATTAGCTCTGATTTGATCTGACGCTTGTATAGCGCAGGGCTAAACCTAATCTGACAGGCAGTTCTGTGCCAATAGCGGAAGTTGTAACGACTCTGCAAATATTAGGAACTGTATGTAGAAGTGGAATCATTGAAAATGATATATTTGGTAGAATTCTTAAAGGTTAGGTGATGACTAAGTGTTTGAATCAATAGTACTAAAACGCTCAATAGATGGACCTCCGATTACCGTTGGTGAAATTGCAGAAGCATTACTTTTCTACCAAAGTATTCATATTGTAATGGATACTTCTACCCTGTTAGGGCTTATTCGCTCGATTGGATTTCATAATGTCATTAAGTTACTCGCTTACCCCGATGTAAGAACAACCTATGTTGAAGAGTTTATTGGTGTTTATTCCGATACAACAAATGGGTGGACAGAATACGCTCTTACAAGTGCATACGTCTGCGGTGGAAAAAATTGCGGGGAGCTTAAAAGCTGGAAGAAAAGATTGGAGTATATGATAGCCAGGCAGGGGCATAGTAAAACAGAGGTTGATAACTTTATCGAAAGATTTCGAAGACATGTCACTATAAAAAAATTAAATAGTGATCATTTCATTAAGGGAGGGATCATATCAGCAGCGAATGAAGATTTAAATGATGGTGAATATGTGTCTTCTGCCACACGCATTATCATAGGGAGTTTACCCTTCAACGAGAATGTAGTTGATAATTTTTATTATAAAGTACTACCCTCCCAAGGGAAATTCCGAGTATCAACAAACATTGACTTCGTAAATATTAATAATCTTCAAAAAATTTTGCATCCAGATGCCGGAGAATATACTCCAGCAGATATCGCTGCAGGTATACTTAGTGCCTCTTATGGTCTCATTCTGGCAGCTCATTATGGCGGTGATTTTTACACATCTGCTATTGAATCTGAGATCATTCAACAAAAAAACAAACACATTTTGACTAGGGCAAATGCCAACCGCACGGAGCTGATTGATTTTTACGAGATAGCCTTAAAAGGATGTCCAAACATATCGGCAGTGATAAACGAGGGTGATAGATCCTTTGAGGAATTTCTCGAATTACTCTCACGAGCCAATAAATTTAAAAAATGGCTTAAAGGAAAGTCCCCTGATAAAAAATTACTCTCAGATTACCTTGATGATGTAACCACAACAGGATGGTTAGGAAGCGGTTCTGGTAAAATTCTGCGTTACTTTGCAAGTACAGGTATCGGATTTGCTGAGCCTATCACTGGGGTCTTGGTTTCTGCTTTCGATGCATTTTTCCTCGATAAGCTAAGCGCAGGCTGGAAGCCAAATCAATTTATTTCAGGGAAAATTAAATCCTTCGTTGATGTTCATGATGATTTTTGATTTACCTAAGACTTGATTTTTTCAAGTCTTAGGTATTAATGTTGCTTACAAACACTTACTCCGATAATCAGCTCAACGAGGAACCGTTGTCGCTTTTTCGCTCATAGCTTACTGTAAAACTTGATTATTGCTGCACGAGAAAAAAAATGCCAGCTCAAATCTGAGCGAATGCTAGTCATATACGGAGGCATAGTTGCCTCCGTTAAAGGTTAATGTTAGTTGTTCCCCAAAGAACCGGCCATCGCTGCATATCTTATTTCATCGGCGGGTATTTCCGGATGAAGCTGAATTTGTCTGATGACGTATGCCGGAACTTCATTGCCCCATAGTTTGGCGGCATCTTTACAGACCTTGTACGCAAAGTCACGATTCTCAAAGGTATAGGATTTACCGTATGCGTATTGCTGGCAGCCGTACACAGCGGTCCCAAAGTCTCCATCTTTATCGGGGAAAGCACATCCAGATAATACAAAAGGCATTGTTGCCAACATGATTTTTTTAATGATGGTCATCATGATCTCCTTCTCAGAATTCAGGTTTCAATTCTTCAGGGAATTTTTTGTTTGTCGCGTAATAGATTCCTAGGGTATATGCCTTCAACTCTTCATCCATATTAATTCGACAATTTGCATCGTAGCAGGCACCACTAACCATCCCATAAGTCATTGCCTTAGCATTCATATCGGATTTGATTTCGTCCATGCTGCTCTTACCCATTGCTACCACACACCCGGTTACTATTGCTTGTGCTTTGCTGTCGTTCATTTTCAGTATTACGGCTCTGCCGAGCTTACTGTATCCATCGTTTTTGTACACATCCTCGGCGAATGCTCGACACTCGGCATAGTACGGGCTTGATTTTACTTCTGCATAATCAGGTATTTTCATATTGGAGCAACCGGTAGAGCCAATAGTTATTACAGAGACCAGTGCTGTTTTGATAATACTTATCGCTTTCATTACTCTTAACTCACATGCTGTATATTTGTCAGAACCAAGTAATTCAATCGTTGACCAACCTAATTACATACCAATCAATTTCCTCCTGTAGTGTGTTATCAATCAATGAGAAACAATGCAGATCCTATCAAAATCCAAACTTACGACAATTACCAAACTTAGGTTTATTACGGGAGTCTTGTGTTTAAAATCACAGAATTAGATTTTGATGGCGATGTTGTTCTGACCTGGCATTGCAAGTCTCGGTAAGATGGGCTGTATTTTGTTGACTGAAAAAAAAGGTTGTGTGATCAAAAATAACATGCGTTAATAGTGGCGTTGGTTTGCAAGACAGACGTTATGAAAGCAGTTTTAGTAAAGCAGTCTCAGTTCGGTGTTATCTTCTGATTTCCCTTCTTCGTGAGTCTCCTCCTTAAGTGCCAAAGTAAGTCCAAATCTCATACAGATCAAATTCTTGCCGCGTTGTGTGGCTCACAAAATTTAGAAGGTAATATCTATGTCTAACAAAATGACTGGTTTAGTAAAATGGTTTAACGCAGATAAAGGCTTTGGCTTTATCTCTCCTGCAGATGGCAGCAAAGACGTTTTCGTCCACTTCTCTGCTATCCAGAGCAATAGCTTCCGTACCCTGGAAGAAGGCCAAAAAGTTGAGTTCTCCATTGAGGACGGCGCTAAAGGTCCATCTGCGGTCAACGTTGTAGCCTTAAGCTAATTTTTTTCTGATGATTCATTCTCTGCGATAACGATGACGGCCTGAGCCTGAGTAGACAGAATGATGGGATTATCAGAAGGTGGAATGCTGGATTGGGTGTAACTATCCGACTAACATGCCACCATTAAAAACCCGCCACTCGGCGGGTTTTGCTTTATGCGACTTTCTTACCAAATATGTTGGATAGTGTAATTCTGGTTTGCCGTTGCAGCCTGTACTTCTTTACGTCGCCAATCTTATTCACTTCCATAAACTCTTTGGCCACCTTCAGCAACAGTCGGTTCCGGAATGCTTTGAATGCCTCCAGTTGTTCCTCTGGGCTATCCGATTCGTAAATCTCCAGCAGATACTGGCACGCCTTCGGATCTTGTGTTTTAAGCGCCAGCGCTCTGGCACACTTACGTAAACGACTGACTTTGTCGGCACCATCCAACTCGGCGAATGCCAGCGCTAACTCCAACGTGACCGGGCAATCGATAATTTCCCAGAATTGAGTCCGCAAAGTGGCCTCAACTGCTTTGTTCTGAAATTCCGCTGGGATGGTTGCCAGCTCATGTGCAGTCTTCTGTGCCGCGCTCATGCTGTTCTCATTTTTCATTTGTTAATGGTCTCCGCAACTTCTGCCAGAATCGCTTCCAGCTTTTCACCTTCCTCCGGACGGAAGTACAAAATGTTAGGGTTAAATCCATAGAAGACAGTCACATCCAGATCTGGCAGGTACTCTTTGCGCCCGACCAGGTCGGATGGTTTGCTCTTATTGTTGAAGAGTGATGTCGCCCGACTACCACACGTCAGAACGTAGGTCGGACGCACCAGATTAATTTCTTCGCGCATAAAGTCGGTGAACTGGCCGATCTCGTCTTTGGTGTAGTCATTCTCTTTGTCCTTCACCTTCTTGCACACGCCTGTGACGTACAAATCACCCATGCGCAAATCACCTGCAGTCAGCAGCTTCGCTTTAAATTCGTCGTAGCCGTTTTCCATGAAGTAACCGGTACGCCCATCATTGCCGTTTGCGTTGTCCAGAATGATCATTAGCTTCGGCTTAATACCAATGCTCGGACGAATAAGCTCATCGCCTAAACCCATCTCCGACGCCATGCGTGTCATCAACACGCTAACTTCCGCAGAACGTTTCGGGTTCATTTCAAACGGACGAGAGGCTTTTACCGCGTCGATCACCAGATTACCCATTAACTCCGCCTGGTCGCGCAGACGTTCCGGATCGGTCGCTGGCTGACTACCTGGCTCGATGGAAGCAAACGCGCCCACTTTTTGCAGCGACTCACGCACACGGCTGTTACATGCACGTTTCTCAACCGCCTCTTCGAATTGTTCCAGCGACTCAAACTTACCGCCGACCTTCTCACGCGCTCGCATGATGGCCTGGCAACCATTCTCAGAGCAGCCTTTGACAGCGGAGAAGGGCGCATACAGAACCTGGCTGCCATCCTCCAGCGTGCGGATCTCAATACGATTCGACGATACGTTTACGTCTGGTGGCAATACGCGAATGCCATAGGTCAGCGCATCCTTGACCAACCCCTGGTGCTTGTCTTCACCCAGAATGGTGAGAGCAGCAGCAAAGAACTCAGCAGGGTAATGCGTCTTCAGCCACATAGACTGATAGCTGATCAGCGAGTAGGCAACGGAGTGTGATTTGTTGAAGGCATACGCCCCGGATTTCTCAAACATGTTCCAGATTTCCGCGGCACGCTCATGCGTCAGGCCATTACTCTCTTCAACAACACCGGTAATTTTCATTCAACCACCTTGTCATGACATTTCTATATTTAACTAAACAAATTGTTTTCTTATCTTATTAATTGATTTTCAAATATCGAAGCTTGTTATATCGGCGTTTTCAGCCATTGCTTCGGTGTAAGTTCGACGCTTACCATCAGCGCAAAGTAGGCGTGCTGTTTTATGAATTTTCCGCGTAGAACCGTCATCCAGTGACACTGTCACCCAGCCTTCCTCAGCTCGCTTAATGAAGTCGCCGCCAATGGATTTCATTTTCTCCATATCTTTTTTCCCGATAGCTTTCCTGACCGAGTCTGCTTCCGCCATTGAGAACCCCGCCAAGATTCGCGTAGCAGCCATGATCTGTTCCTGATAAATCAGAACGCCGTTTGTGTCGCGAGAGATGTCGTCCAGCATAGGGTGTAAGGAATGTGGAGCCATAAAGCCTTTGGCCACGGAGACATAGTCATCCAACATGCCGGATTGAATCGGGCCAGGTCGGAAGAGTGCGGTCGTGGCGACGACGGTCTTAAAGCTCATTGGCTCGATGCCGCCGCCCAAATCTTTAAGCAGCTTGCGCATTGGGCCAGACTCCAGCTGGAAAACACCTTGTGTGTAGCCAGCAGCAAACCCATCAAGAACCTTGCGGTCATCCAGTGGAATAGCATCGAGGTTGATGTCTTCCCCGGTGCTTTCTTTAATGTAACGCTTCGCACTATCCAGCAGATCGAGCGTGGCCAGACCGAGAACGTCCAGCTTAATTAAACCCATCGCCTCGCAGTAACGTTTATCGAATGCAATACAACGAGCGTTACCACGTAACTCTACAGGTGTGCGCTCAATCAGTGGAACGCCAGCTACAATCATCCCCGCAGCATGGCGACCAAAGCCACGCATCAGATTTTGCAGCTTGCACGCCGCTTTAAATGCTTCTGGGTTTTTGGTGGCGAACTTATCCAGGCTGGCCAGTTGCTCACGCAGCTCCTCCAGAGAGAGATTGTCATCCTCCAGATTCTTAAACTCCTTTGATACCGCCATATCCGCAGCGTCGACACCGTAAATTCGTGCTGTGTCTCGTAGAGCAGAAGCGGCACCCAGATAGGTGAAGTTAGGAATGCCGGCAACATAGTCTTCGCCATAGCGTTTGTTGAGATACTCGATCACTTCATGGCGACGCGCCTGGCTAAAGTCCAGATCCGCATCCGGCAAGTCGAGACGTTCCGGGTTGATGAAACGTTCAAACAACAGACCGTGGCGGATAGGGTCAACGTTGGTAATGCCGATACACCACGCAACCAGAGAACCGGCAGAAGAACCACGACCTGGACCAACTGGAATGCCGGTTTCGCGACTGTGATTCATCAGGTCATGCACCATCAAGAAGTAACCGCAGAAGCCCAGGCGGGTAAGTGTGCCCATTTCATACTTCAGACGTTCGACATACACACGGTGCTCAGAGGCTGGTGGCGTATAGCCAAACTCTTTATTGGTGAGTCGCTTGCGAAGCCCTGCCACTGCCAGCTTCATTAGCGTGCCAGGCTCATCGTCTGCCATTTTTGGCAGTGCTGGTGGTAGCTCATGCCACCGCCAGGTGCAGG
This sequence comes from Buttiauxella sp. WJP83, assembly GCF_027594725.1. Lineage (NCBI taxonomy): Bacteria > Pseudomonadati > Pseudomonadota > Gammaproteobacteria > Enterobacterales > Enterobacteriaceae > Buttiauxella > Buttiauxella sp. WJP83. The sequence goes on along the minus strand of NZ_CP110081.1, from coordinate 55,282 downwards.
ATTCGATGATAGTCTCTTGCGTGGTTGAGGCCATTGCAGCTGAAACCGGTACGTCCATTCGCACAGAGAACGCTTTCAGCGCCTCCAGCAGATGGCGACGCCCATTGACCGCATTATCACGCTGATGGGGAATGCGCAGACGATGCGGCTGGTCGATTTTGATGTTGTTCGTCACCATGTGCGCAATGTCTTTAATATCTGCGTCATCAATTGCTTCGTAATACGCAGGGTAGAACGCCACTGGCTCGATTTTGAGAGCGCTCGCCACTTTCATCGCTCGGACGTTAATCTGGTCGTAAAATGGAGTAGGGTGCGGATAGACCACGCTGTAAAAATTATCGCGCCCGCCAGCAGTGACCAGCGTGCTGATAATCTTTGCGAAGTCCCGGCGCTGAAACACACTGCCAATGTCAGATGTCAGCAGGATGATATTGCCCTTTGCATATGCGGCTGCCAGCTGGTCAAGCGCCAGACGCGGCACAAAGTAGAACTGCTCGCGCTTGTTCGCTAAGGTCATCAGTTCGCATACGTCGCGATAACCTTGCTCATTCTTTATCAGTGCCGTGAAGCAGTAGCTGCGATCACGCACCCATGATTCCATACATCTCATAGACTCTTTAGCAAGTCTGGCGCGGTGCTCGTATGTCGGATCGTCGACGACATTCAGCTTAACACCACAGATAACCGCCATGTCGTCGCCAGCGGCACGCTGTAGTGGGATCACGCTGGCAATATTCATGCTGTCAGCTGAAATAACAGCGGTGTAGCCAGCTTCTTTCGCGATTTTCACCGCCTTTTCTGCTTTTAGAGCTGATTCCCCAAGTGAGAAGTCAGTTCTGACCATCATGGCCTTCATGTGTCTTCACCTTTTTGGTTTTCTTCATGTTGTCATTGGGGAAGCCAACGAACTTCCCATAGATTGAAATCGCAACCTCTTTGGCCAACTGGTGGCAGAGCGACTTGTCAGGACATTCCAGACAAGCAGCACCTGTATCAGAAGCTGCGATAAGAGAGCCGAAACATCCTTTGCGCATGATTAGCCGAAGATTTTCTGAACCACTTCACGAACAGCCTGCGCTGAAGCGGATGGGAGTTTATTGATAAACGACTTTTCGATACCTGCTGAGAAATCACCACGCATCATTCCGATCTTCGCAGACAGCAATAGCTCACGAGGACCAATTGGTTGGCTGACGAGGTGTTGCTCGTAACCTTCACGTACCAGGTTTGCAAACTTCACCATTTTTTCTGCGTATTCACGGATGATGCCAGCCTCAACCAACATGTTTACTTCCGCAGCCGCGTGCATGTACTTCACATGTGAGACTATGCCGAAGCGTGAGAAGTTGGCCGCGTTCTGGATGTTAGTGCCTTGATAGAGACCGGTTTCATCGCCAGAACCGTTAGTGTTGCCAGTGCCAATGAAAGCAAAGCGTTTGTGCGGTGCCACACGTCGCCAGTCTGGAGTTGCCTCTTTGATAACCAGTGGCTCACCTTCCAATACTGGCTGGTAGATCCCCAGAATCTGAGGGAATGCAAAATCGTATTCGTCAGCTAGGTATACCCAGCCATTTTTCATCGCCAGCGACAGCAGACCTGGCTCAAAGTAGGTTGAACCTTCTCGTGCCAGAATCTGCCCCGTGATGTGAGATTCTTCGGTGGAAGCCGTATGTTGCGCACGGATGACAGGACGATTTAACAGAGCGCACAGCTGCGTTGGTAGGGTTGTCTTGCCGGTCCCAGCATGTCCCCATAGATACCCAGGGATACCCAACTCAAGCATCATGAAGATGTCTTTAATCAGGTCAAAATCGCCATACACATAGCCTTTCTTCACATCTGGCACGAACTCCGGATATGGACTGTTTACGTTAACTGTCACCTGTAGTGGTTTCCCGCGTGGTGTTCCAAGCTCTTTGACGCTTACGCCAAGCAGCTCGTGGGCGGCCACAAGTTCAGTCTGGTACTCAACTGCACCAACATACCCAGGGTGAGTGCTGATTGCGGCCACTTTGCTTTCGTCGCGCTTTTGTTTGATGGCTTCAACTGCCTTGCGTGATAGCGTCGGCTCGTCCGGAAACGTTGTGGTGTACATCTTCACAATCTCTTCCACACTAAGCTCTTGAGCCTCTTCCGGAATAGCCTCACAACGTCCCATTGATATATGAGATTTCAGGTGGTGAAAGGATTTCCCACACCATTTGCAGGTGACTGTTTCTGGCAAGTTAGCTTCTTGAAGTAGTGCAGTAGCGGTCATGTGTCATTCCTTACTATTTTGTCGTTCGTGGGTAGTACTTATATAAATATATCAAACAAACATGTAAGTAGTTACTTATTTTAACGGGTTAGACAATCACCCTAAAATGATATGAGACAACTCGGTCACAACAGATGATCCCAGCTCTTCGACCTTCTTCACCAGGGCGTGGTTTTTGTAATATTTGCGTGGCTCGCTGGTCAGAATACCAATGGCCAACAGGTCAATGTCGCTTAGAGTCTCAATCTCTCTGGTGACGGCGCGAAGGTGTTCTTCAAAACCAGTGCCTGCTGCACATGGCGCACCGTCGCTCATTACGAGCATTATCTTCTTGTCTTCCTTCCGCCCTGAGAAAAGCGATGCCAGCTGCGCCACGCTTTCGCCATCGACATTGTTGAGAAGGGGGAACGTCTCACCCACGCATCCCATGCGAGCGCGAACGTCTGTCGAGTTGGCTTTCTCATTCCAGTTTTTAATAATGGGCAGCATCAGCGCCTCAAAGCGTGAGAATCCAAATTTTGCCATTGTCTCGAAGTCCGGTTGTCCAAACGTTGTGAAGCCGGTGATGATGTTTGGCACGTTAATTCGGTCAAGTGCATCCGCGATGGTATAGGCACTGGCCAGCGCCAGATGGATTCTCCTTCCCCTCATAGACCCTGACAGGTCGATGACCTGCTGCACACATGCGTTAACAGCCTTGTGGTCTTCCTTTTTACGGAACACACGGTCATCGTTCATTGAAAGGCGGAACAGGTTTGCACCATGAATCCCTCCACGACGCTGTCCAGGGATAAACTGCACACGATTACGACTGGCAATTGCCCGCTCTAAATCCTTCGCCAGTGTTGCAGATACACCTACTGACAGATGCGGCTCTATGTTGAGTTCGAACAACTTGCGACCTTCCGGAACCATGCGATAGCGATCGACCGGCGAATACATAGGGATTGCCCCAAACGTCTTTTGGGTGCGGATGACATGAGCCTCAGCTTCGTCAATCGGTCCCATGAAGTCATACGAACGGTCGTATGGGCGATAGGCTGATAGCGAGGTCGATTCCAGCTCTGCGCTTATCGTGGAAGCAATTGCATCTTCGGTTATTTCATCAATGCCTTCTTCCATCTTGTCCAGCTCCTTGAGTGCATCTTCAAGGTTCATTTCATCTGGATGCAGCACCCTGCCTTCATCATCCTTTGACGCCTCGTCTTCCCCATTGGCTTCATGACCTACTGAATCATTGATGTCGGCTTTGTCACTGCCTCTATCTTCATCAGAAGTACCGCTATCACCATCTGCGTCGTCTTCTTTGTGGTCATCCTCTGTTGTACTTGTATCAGAGCCGCAGCCGTCAAATTCGTCCAGGTCATCAGTATCTGGGGTATATCCAGTGGGTTCGCTTTCAGGATGTTCTGGGAGTTCATCTTCTCCTTCGTTGCCTGCTTCTGTATTTATACTTTCTGTATCATTTATTTCTTTATCGTTAGTAGGTAAGTTTTTATCTACTATTTCAGGCGTAATAACACTGCCAGATCCCTTTTCTGGATTGTCCTCACGTTCGTCTGGAGACTCCTCCCCAGAAGCAGTCGCCTCAGACGGTTCAGGACTCTCGTCTTCATGCTCTTCGTCACCCCCGGATGACTTTGTGGCGTCAGATTTTCTCTCAGGAAGTGGGCCTTCTGGCTTTTCTTCCATTTCACGCATGATTTTGGCGATGGCGGCGGCCACTTTCACGCAATCTTCGGTGCTCTTCATGTTGCGAACCGCTACGTCGACACCATGCTCTTTTAGCAGTGCAACCGGCCGTTCAATGAGGCTCCAGTGTTCTTCCATGAAATCAATAAACGGACTTTGGCCATCCCAGGCTCGAACTACAGGGCACAGGAAGAATTTCATGAACAGCTCGCGTTGATCGCCGTGGCAAATCGCAATCGCTTCAGACACTTTCGTACTAAAGTATTTGTTTATGATGAGTTTTTGTGTGGCCAGAAGGTTGCGTCGCGTTCCGTTGAATACCTGACCCATTCGACGCTCGATGTACACGTCTTCAAGGGCATTCCAGAGACCAAGTGAAGGCGCTTTTCCTTTGGACCGCATCCTCATAGCAATTTTGAAGTCGGTGAAAAGAAGATGGGCGACTTCATGGTCTAAGAAGCCACGAACGGCGTTCATAAGCTCTGGGGTTGCGTCATCCGGAATAGATGGGATGTTGACCATTATTGGTTCGCCCTGCTTGTTGTAACGCACGAATGCTTCATTTCCTCGTTCCGCTACAGGAATGTGTTTCCCGGATAGCATTGTGACTACCCGTTTAACGCAGTCGCGAAAATCCTGCACCTCTTTGAGTACAGCTTTTGATGGGGCTTTAGCCATTAGAATATCCTTGTTATTTAAACAATTTGTTTTCTGATGTGCTTAAAGTATCACTGTACGAACAGGCATCCACGCTGTTCGTACAGGCTTATGAAGGGGTTTAAGACGAGGGCTAGTTGGTTCTCACTGCTAATGAACCGCAGCCGGTGTTTATGAGAGTGAAACGCTTATCGCTTAGCTCGAAGGTAAAGGCAGTCGCATCGTTCGTTTCAATCTCGATCTCCTCCACGGGTAAGTCAGTGAGAATGGTTGCCACCTTGTCTTCTTTAAGGGAGAAAATATGACCAATTTCGAGGCCAATTAAGTCATGGGTAATTTTTTCCATTTTTATTAGACATCCAACTAGCAAGGTTAAACGGTTTGTTAATACTACTACTTATTATATCAATGTTAAATGAAAGTATATCATACAATTGATAGCTCTGATTGCAATTGGTGCTGCCTGATTTTAATCACAAGCATCGGTATTACTAGGTTTTTTCGATAAAAAGCGCCTATCGAAATGATAGATAAGTCTTTACATCCCTAACCGTTATTGTTGTAATATCAGTAAGCACTTACCAGATAATAATTCACGCAGGTTAAAAATCATGGCTATCAACGAAACCAAATTAGGCCGCTATGCCGCTTACATTGATTCCTTAATCACCATATCAGCCAAGAGCCAGGCTGCTATCGCGAAAGAAATCGGGTACAAGAATGCCAACAACCTGTCGCTCATCAAAAGTGGGAAAATCCCACTTCCAGTCGACAAGGTGCGTCCTTTAGCGAATGCGCTTGGTGCTGATCCTGTTCGTTTAATGCTGATGGTTTTGGAAGAGCGTCACCCTGAACTTCTCGAGTTCTTCCGCGAGGAAGGCACCGCTCCTTTGTCTAACGACGAAAAGCTGGTCTTAGAAGCTTTCCGCAATCGTTTCGACAATCAGCAGGGGGCTTCAGAGAAAGTTGTCGCGGCCATCAAGTCACTATAAGAAATTTACACGAATTAGCTCGGTAGCTAGACGATCTCCCTTGAATTTATGGTCAATGTCGTCTAAATCCACTTGTTCTACGATCGATGCGATACGGTTTGAGTACTTTTCCAAAGCGTCTCGCATTTGATCCATGTAATCGTGACGGTCGTACACTCTGTCCATACCTTCCAGACTATGATTCATAATCTTTCTGGAAACTTCCTGAGTTATACCCAGCGCCGGAAAATAGCTTCGAGCTGTACGGCGCAGGTCACGCGGTGTAAAAGGTTCGAGTTCCATTAACTCTGGCCGTTCAAGTATTCTTCGCAGTGCCTGAGCAATGGCCACCTTTGACATTGGCGTGTCACCGCCCTTCTTCTTGTTTGATGGCACCAGCCACTGACTGCCCTTACCATATTTAATCAGTTCTGATACACATAACTTCATAAGCGTGCTCAATGGCATAGCGTGCTGTCGGGCAGATTTGTTACGTGTACCTTGATTCCATACACCCAGTTTAAGGTCGAACTCGCTTACTTTTGCCCGGAGCACTTCGTCTGGTCGTCTGGCAGCGACAAGACAGAGCCTAGCCGCCCATTTGGTGCCAGGACATACGTGGAAATAGTCCCAAACATTCCAGAAAACCCACACTTCGGCATCAGTCAGCCTTCGTTCGCGAGGGTTCGGTTTTGCGCCACCGGCTACCTTGTTGAGTGAAATATCGTTCAGCGGCGAGGTTTCAATCATCCCCTGATAAGCGCACCAACCAAGAAACTGTTTCATCAGGGCGAACACGCGTCTACCCATGACAATTTTGCTTTCCAGTATCAGCGGGTTTACGAGTTGGTTGACTAGCATTCTATTAATAGCACTTACTTTTACTTCACCAATGTGAGGCATTACATGTATCAAAATGCAATGAACGGCAATTTCAGGGCGACGTCTTGTTACCAGCAAAGATAAGCGGGTGAATAGCAAAAAAGCATCTGAAAACTTCATATCACCACTGACCAGCGAGGCAGTCATGGCGTTCATGCTCGAAGCTCGTTCCAGATACTCAATTGCTTCTCGAGAGGTGTTCTCGGCTGCGCGTGCTTTATCAAACGTGTTTTTCATAGCTCATTCACTGATTCTTGCCCTTGTGCTGGCCGTTTTAGCGGCTGACCAGGCTAATTGTTATAGATTCTGATGCTAATTTAGTCTGTTTTTAGCAATGATTCCATACCTAATGAGTATGGAATCATTGCCAGGCCGAAATTTAAATTCTGTGGAAGTTTGTGAGTGGAATGTCAGGGATTAGTGAGGGCTTGAAATGCTGTTGCGTATGTCGCGATATCGGCCATGATTTTGGGGTCTTTGGCAAACACATGTGCGTTAGTCGGGAAGATCGCCAGCAAGCTATACACATCCTGAAATTGCGCATGTTGGGTGTAAACAAGGGCGCGGTCGCTTGTGCAGTTGAATCTGTTGCGGGAGCTGTTGCGTTCCTGTTTGGTGAACAGGAGGTGAACATGATAAACGCGGGAAGACACGATGGCACCGGGAGCAGTATAAGGTCCATCTTTCCCAAATACGGTTGGACACATGCCTTGCTTGAGAGACTTAAAGTCTTCGAGCAGAGAGACCTCTAAATTAGGTTGTAATTTAAAGGTCGGCTCTAAAAACTGTGCGTAACTGGCACTATTCCATGTGACCTTCACCGAGCAACCTTAGTGGAATGAGAAGTTGGAGAAGACATCCTCATTGATGAGGCCAGTATGAGATTCGATAACCTCAACGTCATTGAAGCACTGATCCAAAATCATCAGAAGGTCGGAAATGGCTAGACGATATTCAGTGATAGAATCACTCAGGCGTTTCAGATAGGGATGAGGTTTTTCAGAGTCACGAATCAATTTATTAACATATCCCTCTAAACCACGAATGGTCAGATCTACGTTCTTCAAATCTTCGTAACGTCCCTCGCCGAAACTGGAACGAATCTTCTCGGCGCTTAATCCGGAGATGGCGTGAACCAAACGAACGTGCTTCGCCGTCAGTACTGCAAGCTTGCGTTCGATCTCTGCCAGTTGAGCAGCATCGTCATTCTCTTGGACAGGAATGCCCGCGGTATTCACATAAACTTGTTCAGTGAACCCCGTGTATCTAGCTGTGCGCCTTACCGTGCCACGAAAACGTTGATAGGCAAGCGGTTCAATAACGATACGCTTAGACTTGGCTTTAGTCTTTGCATTCGAAAAGCGCGAAGCGTTAGAGGTCACAGTAGCAAGGGCGTTGCTAATGACACTCATGTCTTCCAAGCAATTTTCTAAACGCATAAAACCTCTTAACTACTCAAATAGCTCGTAACTAAGTGTACGCTGTGTTGAAGAAAGCGACAAATAATAAACGGCCCCAAAAGGAGCCGTATTCTATTACAGAGTACTCGTAAAAGCAGCTAATTCCGTATAGCTCCGATATGTTCGCAATCGAAAAACACCTGCTAATGGTATCAACCGGCCCTCTAACCAGGCCGCGTAGGCACTATTTCAGAAGATCTCCCATCGGCCAGATTTTGGAAATCGCGTTCTGGCGTGCGACCTTTCGCCCTGTCTTATGAGGCAGGTTCTCCAGGCTGACGCACGCCGACTGATAGTTTTGTCAGAAAACTACTTTAATACATTGACTAAAATAACAACTGAGTTAAATAACCCATAAGTATGGCCATACCCAGGATAACCGTCAGAAAAGCTACTATCATGGGCATTCTGAACATTGATTTAAGCAATATTACCTCTGTTAAACTTGCTCCAGCGCTACCTATGATTAGGGCCATTAATGCCCCCAAGCCCATTCCTTTGGTCATCAGCACTGATGCTAGAGGGATCACTGCTTCTGCCCGAATGTACAGCGGAATACCAACAACTGCACTTAATGGAATGGCCAACGGATTATTTTCCCCAGCATGAGCTGCAATCCACTCAGACGGGATAAAGCCATAAATAAAGGAACCTATAAAAACACCCAACAACAGATAAGGTAGAACATCCTTAAACTGCTGAATGGCTTCTTTCATTGCTAACTTTATTGGGCTTGGGGTTGTACTCGTTGTGATATCTAAACTATCCACCGCCTCACTACTGCAACAGCTAATTGCCGGTTGTGATGGACAACAACCTGATTCATTCTGCTCGTTCTTCGCCGTCACTAAGTTGATGAAGGGTTTAGTTTGAGCTGTACAGCAATTCGTTTTCACAGTAGATGGCATTGGTTTTGTGTTACAACTGCTTGAGCCCGCTTGGGCATTTTCTGACGCATCGGAATCTGTACATTTAGCTACACAAGAACTTGATGTCGAGTGTTTCTGATCGACAATATGACGTTCAAAGCCTAATGAATCTAATACAATACTGGCAAGAACTGAGACGCCGGCAGCTATAACTGCATACAACAATGTCACTTTCCAGCCGAATGTAACCCACATCAAACCCACGATAATGGGATTAAGTAACGGTGATACAAATAAAAATGTGAGTGTCGGGCCAAAGCCTGCTTTCGCAGACAACAACCCGCGTAACATTGGAATTGTTGAACAACTACAGAAAGGGGTAACAGCCCCCAATAGCGAAGCCAACAGGTAGCCTTTTCCTTTTTTCGCCCCCATCATCTGCTGGATTTTATGGTCCGGGACCTTTTGTCTGATCAGGCTCACTCCAGCACTGATGACAATAAAAAGCAAAGATAGCTCAACGGCCAGAAACATAAACATCTCTGCGGCATCTTGCAGCATAGAAACCCAACTATTCATGACAAACCTCCTTGAAATAATCTATATTTCTAGAATATTCGAAATGTGTTTTCAGTCAAGATATTTCTGGTATTATCGAAATATCAATTAGACAGAGAGGTGTCACATGCAACTGGAAGAAGTAGCCAAAGCGCTGAAAGAGTTAGGCCATCCGATCCGTTTGTTCATATTTAAGCATCTTGTCAAAGCTGGGGAACAAGGTTTGCCCGTAGGTGATTTGCAAAAGCAACTTGGCATTCCCGCCTCAACACTAAGTCACCATATTTCAGCTTTGGTATCAGTAGGACTAGTCAAACAAAATCGGGAGAGTCGAACACTTATGTGTGTCTCTCAATACGAAATACTGGAAGCGATAATTGAATTCTTACGCGAAGAGTGCTGTGTAAACAGCAAAATAATAGATGAAGCAGAACCCTCTGGTAGAAATGGCTAAGTAACTTGAGAACACAAACAGTCATGATTACTAGTGCTGCATCGGCCCGTCTGAATCCAGTCCTGCTAAAGTCCCGAATCTATATGGAAAATAAAAAAATGAATAAGTTAAATAATATAGTTCCTGATTTATTTGATACTGCGGTCACAGAGGAAAAACTTGGGGTACCGGCTGTACCTCATCCCCCTCGTATATTAATGCTGTACGGCTCTGTTCGTGAACGTTCTTACAGTCGACTGACGACAGAAGAAGCAGCTCGTTTATTAACCGCTATGGGCGCAGAAGTCCGCATCTTCAATCCATCAGGGCTTCCCCTTCCTGATGATGCTCCAGAGTCGCATCCAAAAGTCATGGAATTGCGAGAACTGGTTCGTTGGTCTGAAGGGATGGTGTGGTGCTCTCCGGAACGCCATGGTGCGATGACTGGCATTATGAAGGCACAAATTGACTGGATACCGTTATCGGAAGGCGCTGTTCGCCCTTCTCAGGGTAAGACACTGGCCGTTATGCAGGTGTGCGGTGGCTCTCAGTCTTTCAATGCCGTAAACCAGATGCGCATTCTTGGCCGCTGGATGCGGATGATCACCATCCCGAATCAGTCCTCCGTGGCAAAGGCCTGGCAGGAGTTTGATGAAGATGGACGAATGAAACCCTCGTCTTATTACGACCGCATTGTGGATGTGATGGAAGAACTGGTGAAATTCACGCTGCTGACAAGAGGTAACTCAGCTTATCTCGTTGATCGCTACAGCGAACGAAAAGAGACGGCAGAAGAGCTTTCCTACAGGGTAAATCAGAGCAAGATTTGAAGCCTAGCTTGATGAACGAAATTAGCATATCCGGTGCTACAGAGTTGTTCCACTTTATGATTAATGGGACGAACTGAGAGTTACTGCTACGCTTTGCAAAGCGAGGAGGCTCATATTGGAGAAAATGGCACTATACCTGATAAGGGGGCAAACGCCCCCTTGATGTTTATTTCAGTCGTTTACCTGCATCATCAACGACTTTTTCACCGTCTTCCTTGGTGAATGCCGCTTTCTGAGATTCCGGCAGGATATCCAGAACCACTTCGGAAGGACGACACAGTTTGGTTCCCAGCGGCGTCACAACAATCGGACGGTTAATCAGGATCGGATGTTGCAGCATAAAGTCGATTAGCTGGTCGTCAGTAAATTTATCTTCTGCAAGACTCAGTTCCTCATACGGCTCGACGTTCTTACGTAGCAAAGCCCGGACGGAAATGCCCATATCAGCAATGAGTTTGACCAGCTCATCGCGTGAAGGTGGAGTCTCAAGGTAAAGAATAACGGTCGGCTCATTACCGCTGTTGCGGATCATCTCCAGCGTATTACGCGATGTGCCGCAGGCTGGGTTGTGATAAATGGTGATGTTGCTCATATCAGTATCTCATTACAAAGTGAAAGAGAGACGTAGCGCCAGCGCGGCCAGCGTTACAAACAGCACAGGCAGAGTCATGACGATCCCGGTGCGGAAATAGTATCCCCAGGTGATGGTCATATTCTTCTGTGAAAGTACGTGTAGCCAGAGCAGCGTTGCCAGGCTACCAATAGGGGTAATTTTCGGCCCCAGATCGCAGCCAATGACGTTGGCATAAATCATCGCTTCTTTGATAACACCCGACGCGGTACTGCCATCAATCGACAATGCGCCAATCAATACGGTAGGCATATTATTCATGATAGAAGAGAGGAATGCGGTCAGGAATCCCGTTCCCAGAGTGGCTGCCCACAGGCCTTTATCAGCGAGTAAGTTCAGCACGTCAGACAAGTATTCGGTCAGCCCTGCGTTACGAAGCCCATAGACCACCAGATACATTCCCAGCGAGAAGACAACGATCTGCCACGGTGCCCCACGCAACACTTTACCGGTGTTAATGCCGTGACCTTTTTTTGCCACAGCAAACAGGATGGCTGCCCCTACTGCTGCAATGGCACTGACCGGAATACCCAGTGGTTCGAGTACAAAAAAGCCCACTAACAAAAGAATTAATACAATCCAACCGGTTCTGAATGTTGCCAGATCTTTGATGGCTTTTGCAGGCTCTTTCAGTCGTGCCAGATCATAAGTGGGCGGGATATCTTTGCGGAAAAACAGATGCAGCATCACCAGAGTGGCGACGATGGCGACGATATCCACCGGCACCATTACCGAGGCATATTCCGTGAATCCCAGTTTGAAGAAATCAGCCGAAACGATATTGACCAGGTTCGATACGATAAGCGGCAAGCTGGCGGTATCGGCAATAAACCCTGCGGCCATCACGAAGGCCAGTGTGGTGCTTTTACTGAAGCCAAGCGCCAGCAGCATGGCGATAACAATCGGCGTCAGAATAAGTGCCGCGCCATCGTTGGCAAACAGTGCCGCGACTGCCGCGCCGAGCAGAACGATATAGGTAAACAGCAGGCGGCCACGACCGTTCCCCCAGCGAGAAACGTGCAGCGCAGCCCATTCGAAAAAGCCGGATTCGTCCAACAACAGACTGATGATAATAACGGCGATAAACGTTGCCGTCGCATTCCAGACGATATTCCACACCACCGGAATATCAGCAATGTGTATCACACCCGATGCCAGAGCCAGTACGGCCCCCAGCGTGGCGCTCCAGCCAATCCCTAATCCCTTCGGCTGCCAGATAACCAATACGATGGTCAGGATAAAAATGGCTCCTGCCAGTAACATAAAACCTCCTGAAAGGGCAGCATTGCTGCCCTGAATGATGGCAATAATTAACCCGCGAGTTGTTTGAGTTTGTCGATGCCGGTTGGTTCTGACGCCAGTACGGGGACAAGTGCTACACGGCTGGCATGAAGGTTTTTAACGCTCTCGATTTGCGGACGTTCCTGCTGCGCTCGCAAGCGAAGCAGCGGTGAACGAGTATCCGCGATGGAAAGGCTGTTATTGATAATCCAGCCCCAGGGTTGAATTCCTGCACGTTCAAGGTCGTCCTGTAAATTTGCCGCCTCAAGTACCGGCGTGGTTTCCGGTAGCGTGACCAGTAATACTTTGGTTCGTTCCGGGTCCTGCAGTTGCATCATCGGAGTGGTGAAGTGACCTTTTTCTCCCATTTTCTTGGCAATCTCGCGGTGATACGCGCCGGTAGCATCCAGCAACAGCAACGTGTGCCCGGTGGGTGCCGTATCCATGACCACGAAGCGTTTACCCGCTTCACGAATCACGCGTGAAAAGGCCTGGAAAACTGCAATTTCTTCGGTGCAGGGAGAGCGTAAATCCTCTTCCAGCAGGCGTTTCCCTGCATCGTCCAGATCTCTTCCTTTTGTCTCAAGAACATGCTGGCGATAGCGCTCCGTCTCCTCGTGAGGGTCTATCCTGCTGACTTGTAGATTCTTAAGACTGCCGTTCAGGGTTGTGCTGAGGTGCGCTGCTGGATCTGAGGTTGTCAGATGGACATCAAATCCCAAATCCGCCAGTCTGACCGCAATGGCAGCAGCCATCGTGGTTTTCCCCACACCACCTTTACCCATAAGCATAATCAGCCCATGTTCATTACGGGCAATATCATCGACTAACGCTGAGAGCGACGGAATTTCAGGTCGTTGCTGAATGTATTCTTCAGAAGAGGATGCTGCCTCAGGCTGAGAGGAAAGAAGCCCACTTAATGCAGCCACGCCGACCATATTGAGCGGCTGGAGGAATAACGTGTCAGTTGGCAGACCGGCAAGGTCAGAAGGAAGATTGGCCAGCGCCTCCTGTTCACGGTCCCATATTGCAGCAGCCAGTGTATCGTTTGCCGCTTCAGTTTCGGGCAGAACGCCGTTGATGACCAGGTACTGATTTTTAAGGCCGATTGCGGCAAGTTCCAGATGAGTTCTGGCGACTTCCTGCAGGGTGGATTTTTGCAGTCGCGCAACTAAAACCAGTCGGGTACGAGCTGGATCAGACAACGCTTCAACGGCATGGGCATACTGTTCGCGCTGCTTTTCCAGGCCAGCCATTGGCCCAAGGCAGGAAGCGCCATCCGGATTACTTTCAATAAAGCTGCTCCAGGCTCCGGGAAGCTGAAGAAGGCGAATAGTGTGGCCGGTCGGTGCGGTATCAAAGATGATATGGTCAAACCGGGTCAGCAGAGAGGCGTCTGTCAGTAATCCGGTAAACTCGTCAAATGCAGCAATCTCTGTTGTGCATGCTCCCGACAACTGCTCGTTGATGCTACTAACGACGTCATCAGGCAGGATGCCTTTAATGGGGTCAACGATTCTGGCCCGGTACTGTTGAGCAGCGGCCTGCGGATCAATCTCAAGTGCCGACAATCCAGGGACAGAGGCTATTGGCTGAATGGTATTGCCAATAGTCTGACCAAAGACCTGACCTACGTTTGAGGCCGGGTCAGTACTGACAAGCAGCACCCGTTTCCCCTGTTCTGCCAGACGGATCGCTGTGGCGCAGGAAATAGAGGTTTTACCAACGCCTCCCTTACCAGTAAAAAATAGATAAGGGGGGATGTTCTGTAAGAATTTCATATGTCCTCCTGACATACTTAACAACAAGACGTATTACCACCACAGCAGCCTGAAGCCGCTAATCCCACTTTCTCCAGCGGAATGCCAAACCAGCGAGCCAGTTCAGCGCGTTTTGGGTAACGTCCTGCCATCACCGTTTCGCCGTCCAGCAACAACAGTGGAAGAGCTTCTGCTCCAGAAGCTTCAAGGAATGTTTTCACCTTCTCATTCTGAACGAAGCTCATCGGTTGTTGTGCCAGGTTGTAACGTTCGATCTGAACACCTCGGCCTTTAAGCCATTGCACATCTGCAGAAAAATCAACCAGAGTCTGATCAACATCTGTACCGCAGACACCGGTGCTGCAACACATCGCCGGGTCAAATACAGTTAACGTTTTCATTTAAACACCTCACATTTGATAAAACATATATGTACAGGCAAAATTTTTAGATGCAAACAGCCTTACTGCTACCAGCACAGTTAGCTGAAGCCAGCTTATGGGCGATGGCCTGAATGTCGTCCTGTTGGCTTAACCAGGCCTGCTCAATAATCTGAGCAGCCCAGGAAGGAATATGTGGAGATAAGCGGTAGTGAACCCATTTCCCTTGTTTTCGATCCAGAAGAATCCCTCCTTCCCGTAGCATTGCCAGATGGCGGGAGATTTTAGGTTGTGACTGCTCCAGTGCCGTACACAAATCACATACGCACAGTTCCCCCATCTCTCTGAGCAAGAGCACGATACCCAGACGGGTTTCATCAGACAGGTTTTTGAAGAGTTGTAGGGATGAAATTGGCGACATAAGTCCTCCTGCTTTTATGAAGTAGTGTCCTCCCACTGCTGCAAGATGTCAAAGTTATATTTGAATATCCATATGTGTATTGAGTGGCGCTGGTTGCATTAAGAACGAAAAACTCCAGCATGGCACTACTATGAGCAGCGGAAAACTGGAGTCTTTTATTTAGTTGGGTTCAGGGTAGAGCAAGCCTAACGCCTGATACTGAATTGGCTTGATGTTGAGTACTGGGCGAATAGATTTAGCCAGTTCAACCGCTTCCGGTAAGGTTTTGCTGATTTTTAATTCCAGCAAGATGCCCGCAGCCACAGTTCCAGTCCGCCCTCTGCCTGCGCCACAATGAAATGCCACTTTATGACCATTTTGATAGGCATCCACTACCGCGAGAATTGCATCACGGAACAATTGTTCCTCAGGTTCTTCGGCATGATCACTCAATGGAATATGTACCCACTGCACCTCTGTTTGATGTGCAGCACAGCCCGTCGATTCGGCACGTAAATCAACCACCACTTCGATGCCATCTTCATCCACCATCTGCTGGATATCATTAGCGCCGCCACAGTAAATATGACCCGGTATTAGTGCATGATATAACTTGCTCATGTACTTGCTTTCACTCCTAATAAACAAAAAAAAGACTAAATACTTAACCTACCAGATTATCGATACGGTCTTGCTCGGCTTTCAACATGGATTAATCTTGCTGCAATTTGGTCAATGGAAGAGCAAAAAGCGCTTCTATACGCGCACGCAGAATGGCATATCGTACGATACGTTTGTGGCTGGCGAATTTGACGAAGAACATCTTCACGATAAATTGGCTGAGGGTGACGCCAACAGAAAAAGATACCATGATGTATGGAATCATTTGTAATCATCTACCTCTGTCAGTTGTTTCAGAAGCTGGAGGCCTTTGTCCGTTAGCTGATAATTCTCAGTTTTTCCATCTGGTTCCACGTTGGTTACAAGGTTCATGCGCTCAAGTTTGGCGCGAGTCTTTGGCTGCCAGTGGGCGTGGAAACACGTCCACTTGCTTATTTCACGCAAGGTTTCCTTTTCCCGTTTACTCAGCACTATCATTCTTTATCTCCAATACGGTCTTCGGTATCACGCAGGCAGCGTGGCCATTTCAGTCGTGGATGACGCAAGCTCCCGTCTGGTGTCTTCTCGTGACAATGAAGCTCTACAATGCGGCCGCGATACTTCTCCTGATTGTTCCAAATCTCGTCCAGATACCGATGCTTAATGCCACTGGCACGCACAATGACACCGTTCTCAAGACGAATAACGATTTTGCCAAGCGTATGTGCGAAACCTGAGTCCGGATCGCCCGGTTCAAAGTCGATGATTTCACCGTCCTCGGAGTCCTCATCTTTCAGCTTCCACCAGCTGCGGGTGCGCTTGAACTCGTACACAGAATCCGGATCTTTGCCCATCTCCCCTTCTTCGTTTGCATCTAGGCGTTTCATGAAGCGCTCAATAAAGTCTTCATGGCTATGGATGATGTAGAACGGGTGTAAGTGGATGTCTGGTGCGTAGTCTTCGCCGCGTGTGTTTCGGAACCACGCCACCAGCATGGCAAGGCGCTCTTTCAGCTTCATGCCACTCTTCGCATACTCTTTGGTTTTTGATTGAGCACGCCACTCCGGGAGGAAGAAATCGAAGATGTGATAGACGGCACCGATAGCTTTCACGTTCTTCTTGCGAAGCGCCGACACGGACTGGTTAAACGAACCGGCAGTACCTTCCCCATCGAAAAAGATATGTTTGTATCCGGAGAGTTTGCCAAGCTCGAGCATGGCGGGTTTCAGGTGATCGAGTGACGTAATTGGGTTGCCGGTGCGCGACAAGAAGTTCACCTCTTCCTCGTCAACGATAACCTCGCAAATGACGCGCAGACCATCGAGTTTGAGGCTGCCAATCATTGGCCACCGTGCCTTTGGATTTTGTTTGAACGGATACTTGTCGCCTTTCTCCTTGTACGGAGACGCCAGCTGCACCTCGAATTTTGGAATTGGTTTCTCAAAAACCTTGTTGCATAAGCTGATGCCTACACCGGCTTTCGGATCTTTCAGCAGGAAACGGCGAAATACGTCCTGCCCGTCAGCGCACATCGAGGCAACGAGTGATTCGACAGCTGTAATAGCAGCGTTCCCGGTTAGTTCGCGCGCGGCCAGCTTCTCCAGCAACTCGATAACTTTCTGGTCGCTGGGAACGGATTTATCCAGTGGGGCGGCCACTTTGTACTTCTTCACCCCGAATCGAATAAACGGGTTGAGCATCAGAGTTACCATGTCCTGCTCAAAGTCATCAAGATTGGCCAGCGCCTCCTTTTTGGCGTTGGTTCCCATTTGCTTGATGGCGTCCAGCTTATGTTTTAGTGCAATCAGCCTTTCCATTAATGAGCTTCCTCCTTAGTAGTTTCCTCAATCAATGCCGCGTAAACGTCTGTTACAGGGGCGAGTTCTTTTGTTGGTTTCATGGGTTCTGCTGGTTTAGCTTTTTTGGTTCGCTTAACCAGGTTTTGTATTGATGTAGAGCCACGCTTTTTCGTCAGGCTACTGACTGTGTTGTTACGCTCTTCAACTTCGCGGATAAGAGCCGTCATATCGACGAAGTAGAGCGATTTCCCTGCTCTGATTTCTTCAACCATCATCTTCAGGGCTTTGCATTTACCGGTAGCAATCGCTTTAGCGCATGACGCAAATGAACCAGCCGGCAAACGCTTTTCTTTGTAGGCAAGGATGGTGTGTTGGCAGACTGAATAACCGCAAAAGGCTTCACCACCGTTAATTTTCACTTCCGGACAACGCAGTGAATAACCGTTGTTTCCGGAAATAGACGGGATTTTTGACAGATCAGTTTTTGTTGTCATGCTTCTAACCGTAGTCGTGTACTTACTTATTTAACGCAGTTTATAAAAGCCCCTATCGGGGCTAAAAGATTTTCTCTAGGTTTACCAGGTTGCCCAGCCGGTCATCTTGTCTTTTGCGACGTCGAACCGATACGGTTCCAATAAATCGCTGGCGTGGTGAACGGCATAGGATTTGGCTTCCTGTTTGATCATCGGTAACTCATTGGACAGGCGGACAACATATCCTGCAAAGTTTGCGAGCACACCATCACAGGCCTGACCTGCATCAACGACGATACGTACCAGATCTAAATCGCTGCGGCACATGTCGCAGATAATGCCGTACTGAACCTCTCGAATGCGGTCTACAGCTTTTTTGGTATCATCGCTCACCACCATGTCTAATAAGCCTGGTGGCGTCATCAGGTCAGCGGTGCGCTCAGTCACTTCTGGCTGTTCGATAATGCTCAGGATCGCGGCACAGGCAGTATCACTGTCTGCTTCTGCTCTGCTTTGGATTGCTCGCAGGGTGATATCTAAGACGTCATGCAGCTCCTCGTCGTCGTTGAATTTTGAGAAATTCGAATAGACAACCCGACCGTCGTACCACGCAGCGGTACGCACTTCCCGTTCGCCAACTTCCGATTTGCGCATGAAGGAGACCAGAGCTGCACGTTTTGACTTGATGCCAGGCAGTTCCGGAGAATCACCAAAGCGAACCCAGACACGCATGTACGTAGAGCCTTCAATCAGAGGTACTGTGTTTACTGACTTGGCGATGTGCTCCAGCGATGTGCTGATAGCCTCGTCGATAATCTTCTGACGCTCTCCTTCATCGATTTCCACGCCAGATTTATCAATCATCTCAATTACCGATTTTTGAATGTCTTCTTTCATAGAGATTCCTCAATTCCTACTCCGCCCATATTCTTACAAATAAATAAGTATGTATCTACTTATTGATGTAGGGTTGGAAGTACAACTTTTGAGTAGATTGCGTGTGCCAATCAGATGAAATCATTAGGATGGTAACTTGCCGGCTGGTCTAAACTTTTGCCATATACACTGAGCAGGTAATTATTTCCTGTGAGCTAGTGCAATTCGAAAACGATAAGGTGGGGCAATGAGAGACGACCCTGTTTTAGCAATTTTATTAACCATCTTATTAGCACTTGTTCTCTGGCCCATAATTAGCCTTGCAAAGGGTATCTTCCGCCGTAATCGATTCATTCGCTTCATTGGAAATGACTTTCCACAAAGCCACCTTTTCGTCAGGGGGTGGGGTGGTATCGCTGTCGATATAAAGAACGAACGATTCGCTGTGTGTAAAAAGAATTGTCTCGATTGGTTTGATGCTTCTCAGATACTCGAACTAAAGGTCGAACACCAAAAGGTCACACCATTACTATTACCGTCTATGTCGATGGACGTCACACTACGATCTGAACGGCTGCCAACCTTGCGAGTAGACGAGATAGAAACCAGTAGTCTTCGAAATATTGCATCATTGATGATAATTTTGGCCGACAAAGTGAAGTCAGCAAATGAAATTGCCAAAACTGATACCGCGACTCAAATAACGGACCTGATTAATGCAGTAAACCGACTGACGGATGCAGTAACCTCTCTTACCGATGTAGCAAGAAGTTCGAGCACAAAGTCGCAAGACTCGGCTGATATCACGAAATAGGCAGCAAGTTAGAGGTGAGAAGTGTTCCGGTCTGGATTATCAGATCCTCATGGTTTGTTGTTAAAGGGGTTTGAAGTCCAATGGAACGGAAACGTACGCTAAGTGTGTTATTTAACCACAGTGAAAATGGGAACTGGTCAAGGGAGCAAAGCTTTATCTGTCATCTGCGCTAAATTTATTGATCGTACCCATACCACTCTGGTTCTTTTTTTCACACTTTTGATCTGTATTCGAATGTTGGTAACCGCACTTGAGCGCATGAGCAAGCTTGAGTGCAGAATTTTGTGCCGGGGTGAGATTTATGAGTTCTGGATCTACGTTCTGAGCCAGAGCAACCATCGACCTCGCCACGTTGTCATCCTCAACCATCGAGAGTTCAGCTATGTAAAGCTCCTGAAATCTTCGTTTTGCCTTGTTCAACTCATCAGTCGATCGACCTTCTGGAATGGCAATAATCGCCGCAGTCTTTACCGCCTCCAGATAAACTATGCGGCGTAATTCAATAAAAGGTCTGTTAGCTTCAATTGCCCTATCACTCGCTTCTTTTAAACGAACCTCTGTTTCTTTATTGAGAGCATCAGTGTATTTGAGCACGCTCAGGATCACGCCAGCGACAACACTCAGAACCTGAATAGTACTCATCACCAGTTCAAAATTGGTTTTTTGATGTGTCATCAGGAGCTAGCCTCTTGTCATAAAGCACATTCCGATAACACCTTATTCTAGTAGCCCGTTATTAACATTTCACAGAATCTGCATATTTGTACTCCGTGAAATAGTCTAATAGGTTTTTCTTAGTGTTATCCGGTGCAAGTCAGCTAAGTTTATAAAAAAAGCTTTCTGTCATTTGAGTTGAATATGGCTACAAACAATCGCGGCGAAGACGAACGTAAACTTGAGCTTGAATTTAAGCTTGCAACATTGCGATCACATGAGCTGCAGATGATGCACGTCTACGGGCTGAGACGGATGCTGTTAGGGATCGCTGCTCTTGCGATTATTATCGGCGCAATCATGACCTTTGCCGGGCTACAAGGTTCGTTTAACTGGGCAGTGGAATTTCCAAATTCAATCGGGGCGAAAATGACTAACGCCTCACCGGGGATTTTATTTGCAACGGTTGGGCTTATTTTAGGCTTCGTGGTTGCTATCCAAAAGCCGGTAACCTACAGCTCTATCATCAAAAAACTCCTACCCGGTGGCGGTGGTAGTACGGAAGAGCATATTCTGTATCATACGATTCCTGAAGACCGCAAACGTCCCTCAAAGTAAGCCTATATCGTCAATAACTTGCTGTAGTTTCCACCGCCAAAGCGCCGTGGCGCGTAGCATTGATGGTATGCCTGGCGGTTGTTGCTAATCGCTACCGCTGCTATGCTGTATATAATTACAGTATTTTGGCGCACCATCATGACACTTGAAATCCTCATCCACGATCCGACAACAAAGCTACCTATCCCGTTGTTTTCTGACTCTTGCCCTGCTGGTTTTCCTAGCCCTGCGCAGGACTACATCGAGTCTACTCTTGACCTGAATGAGTACTGCATTCGACATCCATCAGCAACCTACTACGTTCGGGCGTCGGGTGAGTCGATGATCGAGTGCGGTATTCAGTCGGGGGATTTGCTTGTGGTAGACCGCGCCTGGAAGCCGGAACACGGCAGTATTGTTATCGCCAGTGTTGAGGGAGAATTTACCGTCAAGAAGCTCTGCCTGCACCCTCGCCTTTGCTTAATGCCAATGAATCCCGCCTATAGCCCGATTTATATCAACCCAGACGAGCTGGAGATATTCGGCGTGGTGACTCACAGCGTCCACGGCTTCATTTAGGGGGGGGCGCTGTGTTCCTTCTGTGCGATGTAAATTCGATGTATGCGAGCTGTGAGCAGCTTTTCCGACCTGATTTGAAGGGCAGGCCCATTTTGGTCCTTTCGAACAACGACGGTGCGTGTGTGGCGCTTAACAAGCCTGCTAAGGCGCTGGGCATCAAGCGCGGTGCGCCCTACTTCCAGGTCAAAGAGTTGGTGCGTCGTCACAACGTAGCGGTATTCAGTAGTAACTACGCACTGTACGGTGAAATGAGCGCAAGAGTGTTTGCCACACTGGAAAGTATCTCAGTAAAAACAGAAATTTATAGCATTGACGAAGCCTTCCTGACGGTCGACGGCATCGAGACAAGCGAAAGCTATGAGAGCTATGAGAGCTACGGTCGCAGAGTGAAAGATACTGTTTACCAGCATACCGGGCTGATGTGTGGCATTGGCCTTGCGCAGACACGAACACTGGCAAAGCTCGCCAACCATGCCGCCAAAACGTGGCCCGCCACCAGAGGTGTAGTAGTTCTCACTGAACGGCATCGGCAACGCAAGTTAATGAGCCTGCTGCCGACGTCTGAAGTATGGGGTGTGGGCCGTAAAACCAGTGCCAAATTGGACGCGTTAGGCATCAAAACGGCGCTCCAGCTCGCTGACGCAAGCCTTTACCTGATCCGCAAAACCTTTGGTGTAGTCATGGAGCGCACCGTGCGAGAGCTGAATGGTATACCCTGCATATCCATTGATGCACTGCCCGCAAAGGAGCAAATCATTTGCAGTCGAAGTTTTGGCGAGCGGATCACCTCAAAACAGGCAATGCACGAAGCGATTTGCCAGTACGCCGAAAGAGCCGCGGAAAAGTTGCGGGAAGAGCGCCGGTACTGCCGACACATCACCGTGTTTGTACGCACTAGCCCATTCTCTAATGATCCGTACTACAGCAATAGCGCCGGTAATCGCCTGATGACACCCACGCAGGATACGCGGGATATCATTGCAGCTGCCGTTCGTGGGCTGGATTCGATATGGCGTGATGGTTTTCGCTATCAGAAGGCAGGCATCATGCTTAACGACTTTTCCCCTGGCGCCGGACAGATTGATTTGTTTGATGAGACGCCGCCACGAGCGAATAGCGCCGCGTTAATGAGTGTTATCGACCGGGTAAACAACAGCGGGATTGGGAATCTATGGTTCGCTGGTCAGGGCATCAATAAGGGCTGGAAGATGAAGCGGGAAATGCTGTCTCCATCGTATACAACCAACTGGAAGGAATTACCCGTTGCCGTGATTAAGTAACGGGCAATCCTTGTGTGATCAGCTGTCAGCCGCCGCCATCACCTGTACCACCACCACCCCAACCGCCTGGGTCACGTTTCTGGACATCATAACCGGAACCCTTCTCTTTGAAGAAATCCCCGTTCTTGAGCAATTTATCGACTTCATTGTATGTATCACTGTCGGTATCGCTTGCATTAACTGACAAACGACCGGGGCAACCATTACCATCATTGCATAGAACGTTTGGTATTGGGCGCGGCGGTGGCGGAGGTAAAGGAGTTCGATCCGGTGTTATGGTTGGTGTGGGGGTAGGTTTTGGGGTTAAATCAACAGCAAAAGAAGACATTGATACTTGCGTGAGCAATAGAATTGTCATTGCTGATAGCAATCTTTTCATCCGGGAATCTCCTGGACAACACTGCAAATCACACAGTTACAAAAGCAGTATAAAAGTAATTGAGTATCTCTTTGCTAGTACGTAAGTATCATTCGGTGTGGAAAATAATGAGGGGGTTGTGGTTCTTCGGTAGTGTTGCGACTGCCCCTTAACTGAGGGCAACGGCCCTCACATTAAGGCTTTAATACCGAGCACTTTGCTTTGCAGTTCAAGCTGTCTGGTGTAGGGCTTCGCGCGATAGTAGGATTTGAGAATCTGCTCTGGGGTCGCGTCACCTGGGTCGAGACCTTCCTCGCCCAGACAAGCCACTTTCACGTTTAGCCCGAGACTAGTGAGCCGTCTGGCCGCCGACATCGTGTTGCGTATTGCTTGCTTCTCGCTATCCCACATCATGATGACGTTACGCAGACCACGCGCTTTTAGCGTCAGGAACGCGCCCAATTGGTCTTCTGCGTCCTCAGTGGTGTTTCCGGATAAGTGCATCCCGAACGTACCAATTGGCTCCACGTAGTCCCGCAGTGTCTCTTCGTCGAAGATGGCACGTTTCACGCCCATTACGTCAAATGCCCCTTCACAAACAACGACCGCTTGCTTTCCGACTGCGTTATGGCCGTTGTAGAGAAACTTACCCGACGCCGGCAGCTGCATGGGGAAGAGATAGCGGCGTTCTGCTGTACCGGTAATGTCACGACCCTGGAACGTCTTCATCACACCATCCAAATCGTATACCGGTATCAGAATGCGCATGTCGAACACTTGCCCTTTGACCTGGTCTGTATACGGATCGACGTAAGCGTGTTTGCCTTCGACGCAGTAGCGAAGATCGAAATATCTGGCCATTTCCGGGGAGATGTTTCGTTTGACCAGATAATCCGGAAGACGGCCATCGATTGGTAACTCGTAATGGCGTGGGAGAGCAACCGGCCCTACAAGTTCTACCTCGCTGGCCAATACAATCTCTTCTTTCTTCGTGGACCAGCCTTGGGTCAGCAAAGCGTTCTGGACGTACTCTTCGAAGTCTCGGCGTGATTTGCCGCTGTAGTACTTTAGGAAAACCAGCTTGTTGAACTGAATCTCTTCAGGGTGATCACCAGCAAAGCATTTGCCTACACCATTGGTCAGGTTGAAATAGACCTTCCAGTTGGAACTACCACAGACAGGGCATTCCTTGATATTCACTTCACGTCCACGTGTGCTGACACCACCGCGGCGATAAATAATCCCTTCTATATCGAGCCATTGTTCAAAATCCAACTCGGACAGTAGTTCTTTTAGGTCACTCATTTTTCACCCCACTTTTTGCAGGCAATATCTTGATGAGCCTACATTTATGGATACCATAAAGGCTCATGTGTTTTTTCTTTTGTGGTTTGGCAAAAGGTTATTTGCGTCTTGAAAGGGCGTTGGATATCCACGCCCTCTTTTTTAGAGAACGTCCAAAATACGTTCGATGAATCGCATTTGTTCCAGGTTCTGTTTAACGCGAATGCTTACGCCACCCTTTTGGTTACGTGAACCAGCGAAGTACAGACGCGCTTCACCTTTCGCCTCTTCCTCTTCTGTTTTGTTGATTGTGATAACGAGGTCAGCGATACGGACTTTCTCGATGTTGTCTGCGGCGTGCATCATTGTGGCCACCTCAGATGCCCCACCTTCTCTGTTGGTCTGGGATGCGGTGATACCTGCAACGTTGTGCTTGTCATAGAGCGCACGCAAATCGGTGTAGATGCTGCGAATGTTGGCCCTGTCGTCTCGAAGGTCGTAGCTGGCACGCATCAAGTCTGCGTAGTCGACCACCACCATATCAGGGATCATGCCATTGGCTTTCATGCTGCCAAGCATTCGGTCGAGATCTGCAGGTGACATGCTTCCGGATGGGCGCTCGACAATCCACAAACTCCCCACACCTTTCGTCGCGCCAAGTTCTGCCAGCTTGCGATGGACATCGTCGCGGCGCTCCACCAGCTTAGACATTTCGGTCTCAGACAGGCGAGCGTCGAAACGGTCGGAAAGGATGGAGGTATGAACTTCCAGCGACAAATACAGCACGTTGTAACCGGCAAGCGTTGCATTGACGGAAAACTCGCCCATTGCCGTGGACTTACCAGACTTCGCAAAGCCCATGAACAGCACCATTTCACGCTTCGCCCAGCCTTTCTGATAAAGCAATTTATCGAGCAGAGGAAGGCCAGTAGTAATGCTGTTTGGCACGTAGTCATCAGACGCTTCAAACTCACGCGCCTTGTATCGCTCAGCTGATTCAGTGAAGTAGTCGTATATACCTGTCGCTTCGTTAGAGCCGATTTGCTGGACTTTGGCCATGATTGCCATTGCGCCCTGAAAATCGCCCTTCTCCTTCATCTCAGCCGCTTTAATCAACGCATCGTCGAACGCTACGCTTTTCGCAAATGTTGCGACCTGGTCAACCATGTACGCTGTGTCTGACAGCTTCTCAGCAAGAATCCGTTTAAACGCCTCAACCACATCCGGGAACAGTTCTTCGCGTATCGTCTTATCTCGTTTTGCGCGTTTAAGCATGTCGAGAATGGCCGACGATGATGGTGCGCTCTTATACATCCGGTAGTAGCCGGACACCATGTTCACAAGAATGGCGTTGGCAGCGTTGGAAAACTGGTTAGGGGCAACCAAGTCACCTGCTCGAGTCAGGAACTCGTGGTCGCGACAAAAATAGGCTGCGAGTCGATTCTGGAAGTCGTCATCGAACTCTTCAGACAACCCTCGTCCTGTGTGGCAAAGTTCGGTCATGTGCTTTCCTTTGGTTCTTAAACAATTTGTTTTCTAATACTAAAAAAGCTCAATAGGGGATCAACAGAATCGCCGTGCTTCTTCCATTTCTTCCGGGAAGTAGGCAAAAATCACTCGTTCAGGCACTAACTCCATCAGCCATACAGCGGAGAAGATTAAGCGGATGCGTTTGTCGCGGGTGATGCCACGCAGACGCTCCAGAACCCACTCAAAATAGCTTTCTTGAATTGGGTCTTGCTGCATGTCTCCTAAATGCTTAAAGCTCACCAGAGAGTCATCCAGACGCGTTACCGAACGTTTGGCTAATTTCTCTTCAAATATCTCGATAAGCTCTGGCTGCCACAGGTGTTGTGGGCGTGGGAGTTTGTCCCACAAGCGCCGTGCAGCTGCGGAGAGAACGGTGGAAATGAAGTAGTCGTATGAGCAGCAGTACCGATCGGCAAACTGGCGTGCTTTCCACAGAGACGTTTTGTTAGCCGCCGACAGCTCCTGATACGGCACGCGTTTCAGGCCAGTCGTAAATGGCGCGGTCTCGTAGTGTTCACGGCCATGCGACAGCATGATGTAGGAGTACTGGCGCTTGTACGCTTCGGTGAAGAGGCATGTGGCCATAAGAGGGTGCATGTCGCGGTAATCAAACCACTTGCTCTCAAACAGTTCTGCCTCGTTTTTGCAGCGTGAGAGTCCGATATTCTCGGCCACCCACTTATCCATGACTGCGGTATCCCACTCAGTCATGAAGTCGTACTGGTCGTTATCGATAGTGTTAAAGAAAATCTGGCTCATGTGCGTCGCTTCTTTTAATAGGTAGCTACTTACTTATTAATGAGTGCGAATCATAGCGACTGGAGACAGTTTTTGGAAGTGGAAACAGGAGGGGATGTGTCTGGGACGTTAGCTGATAAAAGACCTGCTTCCGTATATTAAATAATAAGTAACTTAGTATTTATATATACAGAAGCAGGTTCTGAATTCATAGTACTCACAAGAATCCAGGTACTGTCATGAGGCAGAAAAAAGTGCATAATCCTTTCTAAACCTCAACATAAGGCGGCATGATGATATTGTACAAATACGTCCCAGAAGAAACTCTAAAGCTATTTTTTGATCATGACGCAACCAGCTTCAAATTTACTCCAGTTGGTCAGTTCAATGATCCCTTCGAAACATATGGCGTATCATTGGCATCAGAAGACAAAGACTCGCTAATGCATTTGACATTGCGCTCAAGAATAAACTCTGACCTTGCCAGTCTATGCTTATCCGAATCACCATTAGAAGTCTTAATGTGGTCTCACTATGCACAGCATCATAGAGGTTACGTAGTAGGCATCGATACCGAATTAGCCGGTTTTAACGATGAGTACCGTTGTTTAATAACCGCGAATGAAGGGAATATCGACTACCTCGATGAGAGAGACAAAACAAGACTGATTGTTTCCGATAAAAACTTTAAAAACAGGGAGATAGTTAAAAGAATCCTGTTAAGAAAAAGCCAGCACTGGAAATATGAGAAAGAAGTTAGAGTTGTGATCGAAAGCGAGAAACTGCTACCTATCGGTAGTGAAGAAGATAGGTTCTATTTACACAAAGCTCCAGGGACAAATATCATTAAAGAAATCTATATAGGTATCAATAATGATGATTTTGAACTTACAGTAATAGAGAATGAAAATTTAAAAAATGCCATTTTTAAAAATAACATTAAAATCAAAAAATGTTGTTTTAAAAAGGGAACCTGGGACTTGAACAAAGTTGATTATGATATGAAGGAGCTTACTGACTTTCCTAACGTTGAATTCAATATCCTTGCGGGAGTAATATCTGCTTTCGAAAAAAATGAAGTATGAAATGGAGCGAATACAAGCTGTCTGTATTCGCCCCTCATAAATATTAGCCTTTTTTCATCAGCTCGCGTTTGATTTCATCAGTACGCATCGTGACATCAGACGGTGTAATTGCCTCGTTCAGCTTCACGATTTCTTCAATCTCCTGCGGAGACTTCTCTGCCAGATGGAAAATGGCTGCGCGAATCACGTCAGAACGGGTGAACTTCTCGAAGCGAGGGATGAACTTCATCATCTCCAGCAAATCGAAATACTCGTCTTCCAACGACATCGTGCGGCTCTTAATTTTCTCTTTCCCACGAGTCGGGCGTCCCTGTGGTCTGACTGGCTGGCGCAACGGTGTACTGCTCTTAGCCGGTGCATCAGGCTCTTTGCGCTTGGCAAGGTCTCCCATTTTCATGGACATTATTTATCCTCCAGACTCAAAATATAATCGACCAAATCTTCAATTTCGGCTTCTGCTTTCTTATCGCGTTCTGCGCCGGTCATTTCAAAGATAGAGCGGCCTGCTTCTTCCGCATCGTCGTACACGTTACGGTTGTATAGGTTTACCGGTGCCGCTTCGATGCCGAACGTCTCGACAATCTCTTTAGAGGCCAAAATGCGTGATGCTTGTGAAGGCAGTGACGGACACTGGTTCATTACCGCACGAATTTTCACGTTCTCATTCACATTACGGACATTGTCGATAATCGGGTCGATATCACGCAGAGACTTTAAATCACGACGCTTTGGACGTAACGGGATGATGATGACGTTTGCCATTAGCATCGCATAACGTTGGATTTCGGAGTCGAAGCCACCAGCGTCAACCACACAGTAATCGACACGTCCCTCCAGTGATTGGAGATGCTTAACTACGTCATCCTGAACGTAGGAGAAAGGAATCAGTTCAAGATCTTCGTTCTGGCGACGGTCTTCACACCAGCTCGTCGTCGTGCGCTGAATATCGATATCAGTAATCTGAACTTTCTTTTTCTTTTTGATTTTCAGGCAGGTTGCTACCTGCTGGGCAACGGTAGATTTACCTGGGCCGCCCTTCGTGCCGCCTACCACAATGATCTGAGTCATTGGTGAGTTCCCTTTGCGTGAATTATTGTCGTATGAAACAACTTGTTTTCTTATATGCGATATAGCCTAAATGCCTACGGCTACGGTGTAAAGGTGAATTGATAGGCAGTGTAGAGGTTCTACTTACAAGACAAACTAATAGTTGAAAGTTTGGTCAATCAATCTTATAGTGTTTGTACGGAAAAATTCCGTACATGATTAGATAGTAAAATCTCTTTGATAACTCAAAACTAAACTCAAAACTAAACTCAAAACTAAACTCAAAACTAACCTCAAGCGAAGAGAATGACCGCCACGAAATACTGGCAGTCAAGGAGTACACAATGTCAGCACTGAAAAAACAGCGCATCGATCTCAGACTAACCGACGACGACAAGAGCATGATCGAAGAAGCTGCGGCAATGTCCAACCAGACTATTACTCAGTTTATGGTTGCCAGTGCCTCTGAACGTGCTGCGGAAGTTATTGAGCAACATCGCCGCCTGATTCTCAACGAACAATCATGGAATCTGGTGATGGATGCCATCAGCAATCCGCCTGCACCGAACGATAGGCTGAAACGAGCTGCCAAGCGTCTACAAAACATGGAGTAAGACGTGGCCGACTTGACCATAGAGATTTTCTCAGAAGGCAACGAATATGATTTTTCGGACTTCGATTGCGGTGAAGAGTCTCTGAATGTTTTTCTGACAGATCATCTTGCTCGCCAGCATAGTGGTCGTATTTTACGTGGGTATTTGCTTTTAACCAAAGACCCAAAACCTAAAGTCTTAGGGTATTACACACTGTCAGGTAGCTGTTTCGAAAAGGCCACTCTGCCCTCGAAAACACAGCAGCGGAAAGTGCCTTATTCAAATGTGCCAAGTGTGACGCTCGGCCGCCTGGCTGTTCATAAAGACCTTCAGGGTAAAGAGTGGGGAACGACACTCGTTACACACGCCATGAAGGTTGTATACAGCGCTTCCTTGGCAGTTGGTGTGCATGGGATGTTTGTTGATGCCCTAAATGATGGGGCAAAACGATTCTATACAAAGCTCGGCTTCATACCTTTGGTCGGCGATAACACAAACTCGCTTTTCTATCCGACAAAGTCCATCGAGAAGCTGTTTGAAGAGTAATACAGCAAGCCCCTCACTCGAGTGGCTTTTTGATTCTGGTTTGGTTTGAACTGACAGCTTTCTCGCGTGGTACACAATCAAATCTTACAGTTTGATATGAGCGAAATGCGGACATGCGGGAGCATGGGCTATGTATGAAAGTTAATGATGATAAACGCCATCTTCCAAAGTGGGGCCATCAGCAGTAACCCCCGTAATACTACCTGGCGGTTCAAAGATGGCCCCACCAAATATCGCATCAAACTCTGCTTTGGTGTCTGATAAGTATTCCAAAATGATCTCTAGCAGCTCTCTGTACGTATCGCAATGCCATTCAATGTGAGGACAAATTTGGGCGAGAATTCTGGTCTTAAAATCATCCAGATTCTTTGGGACTTCCAGCAAATTGCCAGTGTTTAATACTTTCGACATAAACCTGTAATTGAGCATAGAGAGAAACATTACTGATACACCTTTCTCTTGCCTTAACTGATCGAACTTCTCTTGTTCTTGAAGGCTAAGCTTGGCGTATTCGCGATCTCGCTTAGAGTTGATAGGTTCGACGTACTGAAGCGGTTCGTCTGCAGCATCACCGATACGTGGACAAAAGTACCTATTCCACCAAGCCTCAAAATACCTTTGTTGGAACTCTAGGTATGTCATCCCAATAATATTGGTGTTATGAGTGTACTGTTTAGCACCCTGCTGAAGCCCATGCTTTGAAATAATAAATCCAATGTTAGCCCCGGTTTCATGCATTACCGTTGTGAACGAATGGACCACAGTCTGTGGTATAGAACTACCCCAGTTTTTGCATTCCACAATGTATCTGATTTTGTCCACGCTCCTAACATCTGTCGCGAGAACATCCACATTCACCGAGCCACGCGGGGTTTCTAAATCGACCTCGACTTCTGCAAGCAAACCAACATTACGGAATATACGTTGGACACCTGTCTGGAGGTCTTGCCAGTTCTCTGGTAATGGGTCATCGATCACTTCTGCTTTTCCTATGCACTATCCGCATGCAGCTAAGGCTACTGGAGGACACAAAGTCGTCATCCACTAAAAAGTTCGAATTTGGGAACGAAAATTTGCTTATGGCACAGAACCGCCTGTCAGATAAGGTTTAGCTCTGTGCCAAAAGTGTCTGATCAAATCCGAGTTAAAACACTTTAACCCATAGTCTGTTTACCTTTCCAGTTACACAACCGCTCCCCCATCGTGTTATGAAAGAGGATTTCACGCTCTGTTTCCTCGGTCATGAAATCATCGCTACTGACATAGATAGGGTTCGCAGCGCCGCAGAAAAGCACACCTGGTGTCTGAGTCTTAATCACGCAGCCACTTGTCATGCAGCTCACGATGAACGGCAGAAGCATCTTTCTGCCTAACCTCATTAATGATCTCATTTTTCACGTCCACTGTGCTTTGAAGTCGTTTTCTGTCTTCTTGCCGTGCCTTTTCTTCCATTGCTTGTCGGGCTGCACGACCTCCCAACATGTAGGCACCGACAAGCACTAAAAGAACGGCAGCCGGAGTCATCAGAGCGATTTTCAACTTTGAGAATAGGCTGCCGGCCATATCAAACGACTCCGTTCTGATATTTGCGAACCTGCGACCAGGCAATAAAGACGGCCACAGCAATAGTCGCAACACCAAATATGATCCGGACAGTATCGCCGCTAGTGATGTGGACTTGTGCCTTATCCATCGCAGCAGAGACTTGTGGCAATACGTCGGTCAGCTGCGCGACGCCAATACCCGCAGTGACGGTTGCACCTGCAGTTTCTTTTGTTACAGGGACCGCTTTCACTGTTTTCACTGGCTTAACGACACCTGCACGGCGCAGACCTTCCTCAACAACCTCGGCAGAGTACCAAGTGTTAGGTGTTTTGAGCGGGCCACGCCCGTTTTCGTGGCGGATGATGGCCTCCACCAGTGGACGGATTGTGTCGTAGTTGTGCAGGTCGATAATCATGTCCGGGGTGACACCAACGGCTTTGGCCACCTCGTTCACGTAAGCAGTCGTGTTGTTCTCGTTCGGTGGTGCCCAGCGTTCGATGACTTCGCGGATCGTATCGATACTGGAGCCATCCCTTGCACGACGCTTGTCATGATAGGTAATGAGCGTTACTGCCAGCGCTCGAATCCCCCATACAGGGTCTTTAAACGTGCAGAAACGTGGTTCGGAAGGGTTATCGACTAGCCCTTGCCACGGTGAGCCTTTGTCGAGATTGCCAGGGTTGTTGTTACGAATACCTCTCGGAGTTTTCATCCTTGATCTCCTTATTGCAGTCCATTTTTAACGCCATAAACGGCCATGCCAAGCAACAGTGCGGTAATAATTAGCGACGTGATTTTTGAGACAATACCGTCGAAAATCCCACTGGAAATGGCATCTAGCCGGTTAAGAAGTTTGTCCAGATGAGAGTGCTGGATGCTGTGTTGCGAAGGTGTCATGTCGCCAAAATAGGTCTTAAGCTGGTCATTAACTTCCAGCCCTATTTCCTCACGTAGCTCTTTACCTAATTTGCCGACAACTTCACGCGCAACGATAGCGGCAATGCGCTCTACCTGCTCTGGAGTGACGCCTGCCATCTCGTTCGACATTTTTTCCTCCATGAAAAGTCAAATCGGGATGGCAGATTTATATCACAAACGCATTAAATATTGTAGGTATGTACTTACTTACTTTTCATTTCAATTATTTTAACTATTTCTTCTTTATCCGGTTCATTCGGCCATGAAATGTCAGGTGCAGTCTCTGTGTCAACTCGGTTAAGCAGAACACGGTACTTCTTCCACGCATTAAGCATGGCAATCTCGATATCGGTAGCAATATCAAGATCAACTGCATCCTGAAGCGGGGAAATGGCATCTCCGGCCACTTTAAGACGTAAACTCCGCTCCGCTTCTGCCTGCTCTACCAACGCTTCGTGAGATGTTTCGGTCTTAACAACCTGGCCATCAATAAACTTATAGTTATCTTGATAAATCTCATCTACAGAAGAAAACGGAAACTCATCAGCCTGAATGACATCAACTACATTCAGAGGTACAGGTAAAGGTAATCCGACTCGAGTCGGGTCGCCCAACCAATAAGAAACAATATTATTGGTCTCCATATCAACGATGATAATAGGCTTATCATCAGCGAGTTTATCCCGTTGCGGATACCAGCTATCGCCATTCTCATCTTTATAGAATGCCACTCCATTCTCGGCATGAGAGAAGCGAATACTCTTAATATGTTTAATGATTTCCATATCATTTCTCCTTGTTATTAAGCCCACGCATCGCGCCAGCCGTGTGTACTGTCGTAAACCTGAATACGTCCCCCGATTATATTGATACTGGCGTTCTGTTGACCGTTTGTACTGTTAAGACCAACAACGAACCATCCATTATCGATAATCCTCTGATATCCAGTAGAGCCGAAGTTATATGTAGCTCCCCATCGGACCGATTGAACTCGGTTCACCTGGGCGTCGTGGGCTTTGTTCCAGGCATCGTTTGCTCTATCAAGTGTGCCGCGTAGACTAACACCACCCGCGCTGACATCATGCGGCGAACCAAAATCACCATTTGGGGAAAAGGTGAAGACAGCATTAGGGTGGCCATTTTCACTGCTTTCAGCCGAACCAACCAAAATAACACCGGTTGGCCACTGTGCATTACCAGATCGCAAATGCCCAAACTCAACACGCCCATAATATCCATAGCCATTGACCTGCGAGCGCAATTTAATTCCGGCATAGTAATCACTGGCACCAGGTACACCACCGTAATCAATGGTGATAACACCTGGTTGGCTGTATTGGCCTAAATATGCATGAGACCTACTAGCAGCCCAGCGAGAGCCATCAATAACCATACCGTCATGATTTAAGGTGATGTTTTTGGCGGCATTGTTCCAAATAGAGAAAATGCCATCTGAGTCCCACTTCAGCCCGGTATCGTTATCACCGATTGCCAGGCTATGATCGCCCATACCGCTGTCAGTCCCAATACCAATTCCGTTATTCACCCGCGTGCGGCCGTGGATGTTAACCCCATTTCCCAGAGTGACATTGCCATCTGACAGAGAAATACCCAGAGGGCGTAACGGGCCAATGCCACCATTCTCGCCTTGCCCCTTCTCGGTAGGGATGAGATACAAATTGCCTTCTGAGCGACGGAATATAATCCCGTACTCGTCATCATAAATCTTAAGGGCATCAATGGCTTTGATTTTGAGCTGACCATTCATACCATCACCAGTACGCTTAAATTCACGCCTCCAACCAGGTGCGTATCCATCACCGTGGTTGATGTAGGTGAACTGTGCGCTGGGAACACCATCGGCAACGGTTGTATTGGGGGTCGTTACGCGAATAGTCATTGCACCACGGGTACCCATCACCTCAACTACAGCCCCGGCAAGGCAGATATTGCCACACCCCGTATCCGTGATGACCTTATTACGTTCATAAGACCATGAACCTTTACACATCCAGTACGGATGATTAAACGCCCCCTGACTTTCGAGCCACTCGATAAAATCAGCAGTTGTCCACGAGCCGTCTTCATCTCCAATATCGACGGCAGCGCTAAAAGCACGCGCAGCACCTATATTACGGACAAATGAGTCAATATCTGGAATATCCGCGCCGTTCTGGTCCTTCACGAGCCGTGCGTTTGCACTATCCATTGCTGCTTTGACGGCTTTTGGCGTGGCGGCCAGGCTTTCGCTTTCACTGTTCGTTTCATTACTCAGACGAACGACACCTTTTGTCGTTAATGTCGCATCTTCCAGCGAAACGAGGTTGGCAACATCTTCCGCACGCTTTGCTGCCGCCTCTGCTGCTGATGCGGCTTGCTCTGCGACTTCCTGGCTATGAGCGGCGGAAGTGGCACTTGTTGAAGCGCTGGCTTCAGAACGCTGAGCGGCAGTCTTAGATTCATTCGCTGATGCCGCGCTTTCAGAGGCAGACGTTTCAGACGCTTTGGCATTTGCTTCTGAAGTCTTTGCTTCGCTTGCGCTCGATGCCGCAGCATCTTTGCTGGCTAATGCCTCACCTGAAGACTGCTCTGCTGATGTAGCACTGTCTGCCGCTGCTGTGGCACTGCCTGCCGCTGCTGTAGCACTGCCAGCGGCGGCGCCTTCACTTGCTGCTGCGGCTCTCTCAGAAGCGGCTGAGTTTGTTTCTGATGACTTGGCGGCGGATTCGCTGGCAGCAGCTCTCTTAGCACACTCGGCAGCATTAGTTTCTGACACTTGAGCGGCACCTTTTGACGCCAGAGCACCAGCCGCGCTTTCGGCAGCGGCTGTTTCAGACGATGCAGCATTCGACTCTGAAGTTTTCGCTTTAGAGGCTGAGTCGGCAGCGGCCGTTGCTGAATGCGCAGAGGCGTCTTTGCTTGCTGCGGCATTATCAGCCGAGACTTTCGCTGCATCTTTGGATGCGGCGGCACTGGCAGCAGACTCGGCGGCTTCTGTTGCTTTACTCAATGCAGTGGCTTCAGAACGACCGGCTGCCTCTTTATGGCTTTCAGCATTCGTTTCCGATGTTTTTGCTGCCTCGGCACAGGCTTTAGCGACAGCCTCACTTTCAGACGTAGCCGCCTGGTTTGCGGCCGATGCCCGTTCACTTGCCGCGGCATTACTTTCACTGGTTGCAGCCGCTTGTTGTGAACGTAATGCCTCTGCTGCTGAAGTTTCTGATCGAGCAGCTGCGGCCAGAGCTTTGGAGGATTCCGACTCAATGGTATCGACATGGTCTCGATACCACTGTTGGTTTTCGTTGTGCTCCTTGATGATCTGGAGAAGAGACTTAACCTCTATCTCTTGACCGTCTTCGGTCTCCAGCGTCACGTCATCAAGCGCAGTCAACCATCCGCGCATCGTTTTAGAGTCGGCAGACATCCGCGTCATTAACGCAGTGAAACGTGCGCTAAATTGGGTTAAATCCCCTTCGTAGGTCGTAATGATGCAGCAAGGCACTTCTGTCTGGGTTTCACCAGCATAAGCCTCGGTCAGAACCATGTTTGTGTCGTTGTTGACGCGCTTGATTTCGTACAACCGATTGTCAGGTCCAACAACAATCATGCCCGGAAGTACGCCGTTGGCAGTCACATTCCAGGCCGTTCCAACGCCAGTAAGAGTGTTACTCCCCTGGGTAAATGTGATAGTACCTTCCCTGTACCACATATTCTCTCCTTGAAAAGACGGGCATCCATGCCCGTCACGTATAGGTAACTACTTACTTATTTTTACCGATATTCACTTATTTTTCTAGCATCACATCTCTCTAATTTCGTTAAGAACTGAAAACGCTTGAGTTGCTCCGCATTGCCATCACGACAACATCGCCAATCTGTATGCTGTGATACCTATTGACATTGACTGATACCGAAATGGTTCGAAGAGCATGATCTGCCGGAATAACGGCGGCATGTTGCGCATAGCACGACAACGTCCCACCATTTTCGCTATCCGACACCGAACCTGTTCCATAGTTGTACGTTCTTGCGTTTCCATTGATGTTAATCGTAATTGTCACATTCCCCGTCATGCCACCAACCGGCTGGACAATCACCGCAATATTGGCAGACAGCAACATTTCGTATCCGGAGTTCTGGTAGTACACATTCTTTGTCTGCCCAACACCTGGGCCTGGGGTCGTGTGGGCGTTAGCCAAATCCCCTACAAATCGGTCCGCTTGAATGGTGCCTTTAAAGTACCCGTCATTGGCGTAGATGGTCCCCCGGAAAGTGGCATTGTTGAACTCTGCATTCCCGTACTTGGTGATCTGCCAGCCAGACTGCCCGCTCACGAAGTTATTCGACTGGATGTAAGTTCCGATCTTCGCGTTGTCGATTGACCCGTCTTTAATCCAGGCACCGTTCATGTAAGCGACACCGTTTTCAATAACGAATGGCGTTGTGACCTGGCCATTGACCGAGTTAACCAGACCAAAGCGATCAGCTTGGACCAGGAACTGAGAAAGACCATCGCTATCGATACCCAGCGCAATACCGGCTACATACTTCTGGCCACCGCTGGTGGATGTCTCCATCTTCAGTGTCCATGCGGCAGATACCTTTTCGTTGGTATCCGCAAGCGCCTTTGCCTGCTCCTGAATAATCGCGGAGTTTCCGTCGACTTCGGCTTTGACAGTATCGAGTCTCTTGGCGAGTGCGCCATCCTCATCTGCCCTTGCAGTAGCCTCAGAAAGAATCGCAGACTTAATGTCCTCAGAAGTCTGAGCCGCAAGCGAGGTGATTTGAGACGACAATGCGCTATCCGCATCTGTTCGGGCGCTGCTTTCAGTATCAATCGCCGCCTTAATGTCTTCGCTGGTTTGTGCTCGCAGGCTGGTGATTTGGCGGGCAAGCGATTCGTCCTCTGTCGCCCTGGCTTCCTGCTCGGCTAAAATGGCCGACTTAATGTCGTCATCGAGCTGGGCTTGCAGCAAGGTTACTCGCTTTGAAAGCGCTTCATCGGCTTCAACACGAGCGGTTGTTTCCTCTTTGATTGAAGCGCGGATGTCCTCACCAATTTCTGCGCGGATTTCTTCCACCTTCGTGGCCATTGCCGACATATCGTCAGCAAAAGTCTTCTG
This sequence comes from Buttiauxella sp. WJP83, assembly GCF_027594725.1. NCBI lineage: Bacteria > Pseudomonadati > Pseudomonadota > Gammaproteobacteria > Enterobacterales > Enterobacteriaceae > Buttiauxella > Buttiauxella sp. WJP83. The sequence continues at coordinate 17,782 of NZ_CP110081.1, read as the reverse complement.
AGTGGTGGCAATCTTCGCGTTATTCACCATTTGCTTGTGCTGGTCTTCGTCCTGACGAAGTGCAAGGTCAATATTGGTTTTCGCAATCGCTTCGATGTTGTTTGTTACCTCGGAGCTTGCACGATCAATCTCGGCAACCGTCTTCTTCATCTCTTCAATAGCGGCAACACTATCATCGACAGAAGACTTCATTGCCTCAATCTGCTTGGCATTGGCCTTGTCGCCTTCAACTCGAGCTTCACGCTCTTCGGCAACCAGTGCGGAGGCGTTTTCCATTGCGGCGTGAGCGGCATCGATGGCACCGGCAACCGCCTTACCCTGCTCAGAGACAGTCTCTTTTAACTCAATCAATGCAGCGTTTGAGTCATCGACCTGCTTCAACGCATCTTTGACCTTATCAATCGTATCTGACACTTCATTTTTCAGGTCGGACTGCGACTGCTGAAGCATTTCGTCGGCTTTGGACAGCTCTTTGAGGCTTTCTTCCATCTGTTTATGCAGTTCATCTACCACTGCCTCAGATGCCTTCGAATCAATTTCCTCAAGCAGCTCCTGACCAAGCTCGGACGAGGTGATTTTCCCAGTCAGGAACGACAGCACGTCTCTCGTTGTTGCCTCAGTACCCAGACCGGAGTTGGGTGGACTCAGCATCCCGCGCTTGTTGGCCGCACGGACCCAATAGTACCAGGTTTCACTGTCACCAAGTCCGGCGTGCGTAAAGGTGCTGCTCGCCACCTCTGCGATCACTTTCGCCGTATCCAGGTTGTTGGTTTTAGAGCCGTAAACGTTAATGTGGTCGAGGTCGATGGAGTCAGGGTTAATCCAGGTCAGCACCACATTGCGATAATCACCTACCGCCGTCAGTGACGTCGGGGCATTAGGTGGCGTCATCGTACCGAGCACCTTATAGACGGTGCTGATGATCTCCGTTTTCTTGCCGCCAAATGACACAGCGTAGAGTTGGAAGTCATACTGGCCATTCTCGGCCACGTTGACGATTTCATACTGCTCTTCGGTCACACGCGCAGACTGCCAGTTAGAAACGTTGTTCTCGTCGGAACGCCGCCAGCTGATCCAGTACTCAGGAGACTTACCTTCCCACGTAGCAGTCAGTTTCACGCCTAAGTTGCCAGGGCTGGACAGATACGTCCCTTCCGAAATTTGCAGGTTTTCTGGCTTTGAATACGTCGGGTCGAGCACGGTAATGTTATCTGGGATCAGCGCTGCACCGTTGTCGATGGCCTCGTACTTCGATGGGTTGTTCTGCACAGCAGTGATGTCGAACGAACCCGGAGCGTCACCTTGTGCAATGCTGATAATGCGAACACGCACCGGTTCCAGATCTGGCTCCGTGATAGTCCACACCCCATTAAGCACAGGCGTATCCCATGAAGAGAGCGACTTGGAGAAAGTGACCTTAGTGATGTTCTCGCCGGTCTCAAGAATGTCACGCTCGACGATTTTGCCTTCCTGATTCAAGATCCGGATAAAGCTGCCGCTTTTGTTGAGCGTTACAGGCGCATCAAGGGTGATGCTGTTCTTGTCGAACGCCACAATACGACCGGAGTTGCGTTTACCGGCACGGTATTTGTTCTGAATCAGAACTGTTTCACCAGGCATCAGGAACGACGCATCGAGGCCAGCTGTGAAAGTGATCATGTCTGACTCCATACGCGCGGTATAGAGCAGCCACAAACCTACACGGTGAGCTTGACCTCGACTTGTGCAGCCAAATGCCACAGATTCTGTTTTGCGCTCACCGTAGCGAGCCATCGCTTCCTGATCTTCTACGTATTCAACGTTCTGCTTATAGGCGTCTTCCTTGTTGTTGTAGGTGATAAGCGCAACGGATGGACGGTCTTTACGAGCAGAGCCTTTATAGGTGAACTGGCCGTCTTTGACGTTAGCATTGGTAAACATCATGACTGGATCTGACGGGCTGTCTTGCATGACGTTAACCATGCCACCGGCCCAGAAGACCATGCCGCGGAATGCACCGGCAATGTCCTGAATCAGACGATAGGCATCCTGACGACTGGTGATCTGGGTGTTGATAGCAAAACGCTTTTCTTTGCCGCCAAAGCCATCATCGATCTCCTGATCACAATAGCGGCCAATTTGATAAAGCTGTCCAAGGTCCACCATTGATTCGGTGACAAACTGCCCCAGGCCATAACGGGTGTTGGTCAGCAAGTCGAACAAAATCCATGCAGGGTTCGAGGATGACAACAGCTGGAAAGAGCCGTCCCAAACCCCGGAGTACGTATTCGTTTCCGCGTGGTAGTTGGCAGGTACGCGGATTTTCAGACCACGCACCAGATATGAACGAGCAGGCATGGTGCTGCCGAACTGCTCAGAGTTCACCTTGAGGCCAACAAGCACAGAGTTTGGGTAGTTCATCGGTGTATCGACGATTTCCCCGATGGAGTCCACCCACGTATCGTTGTAGAGATACGATGAGGTGCTGTCTTCCGTCAGACGGATAACACGTATCTTGTATGCCCAACCTGGCTTCGGCAGTCTCAGCTCATAGCTGCGGTAGTACATGCCTGTCTTTTTGGCCGTCAGCGTGATGTCAGACGAGCTTTCTCCTTCAGGCACAACGTCATAAAAAGAGTTGTCGCCATTGGAAATCTGAAACTTGTACTGGACGGTTGTACCATTGGTGTCACCGGTCTTCGTATCCACACAGCGAAGTGACGGAAACTTCATGATAACCCGCACACGGTCAGCTTCATCGTTATCAATGGCCACCGTCACGGCATGAGTTGTCTTGAGCTGAACACCAACGGATTTAGGCGTCTCAACGAAGTCAAAACCAGGGATAGGCGACTGGTCCTGAGAGCCGTCACGAAACTCCCAGGTGATCCCGCTGAAGTTGCTTGAGCCGTCTTCGTTTAAGATAGGCAGATTGTCGATGAAGATAGATTTTGCACCGTCAACCAGACCGCCAATGACACCTTCCCCGAGCAAATCGAGGATGGCCGCCATTGCACGCGAATTGACGGTATCGTCTGCTTCAACCGGCGTGCGACTTGAGCTGTTGCTTTTCTTACCGCCTGCACCGGCAATCAGTAGCGGTAGCTTTTTCTTCTTGAACTCTTCCATGTCTAAAAAATCCCTTTTAAATCTGGTCGATGGTGATTGACGAACTCACAACCTGTGAGCCAACCAAAATTTCCTCTCCGTAGATAAGCTGAACCGGGTTGCCCTGGTTCGTGGTGTTTTGCGGTCCATCAAAGTAGAACGAGTCGGAGTTGTCCGCTTGTCGAACCGACTGGTTGGCCGCCTGTGGCGAGATAAGCATGGCAATACCACCCATCATCAATGACAGACCACCAGCAACTAATGCCGTCGAAGCACCACCGGTCACAAGTGAGGTGAACGCCCCGACCACTACCATTGCCGCCCCCACTAACGACTGAAACCACCCGAAAGCAGAGCCACCACTACCGCGTGGTACGGGGGTAATGCGGATTCTGGCGATGTTGTCCGACTCACCCATCATCTGGTATTCGGTCTCATCCATTGACCACTTGTGACCCTGCTTATTGGTGATCTGGATGTGGTACTTGTCGTAGGTGTTCATGTTGCGCTTGATCCACGCTTTGAAGCCCGGACGATTCGCTTCAATCAGGTCGATTGCCTGTTTGGTGTTTCGCACCTTCAGATGCCAGTGGCGGCCAAAGTTCTTCGCCATCGCGCCGCCAAGTTGCACATGCACTAATTCAGACACGTCTCATCTCCCTTGAGTAAGTCTCTGTGACGCAGGTGGTGCGTCGTGTGTTTCTGGTACATGCCGCCGTAATAAGCGCGGCAACTTAACCGGTCTATCTGGTGATGTAAGATCATCCCGTCACCAATATATACCGCGCAGTGGTCGGGCATTTTTCCGTACTGGATGAAGAAAATGTCTCCACGTTGCGGCTCCGTTCTAGGCGCAAGGCGAACCAACCCTTCGTTGCGGTAGTTCTGGTCAAGAATGTCGTTGTCACCTGTGTACCAGGACGGAATATGCAGGTGAGCATTGGCATTAAGCTCAACGTCGAACTCGCGTTTGAGGTAGTCGCGACAAAGCATCCAGCAGTCAAATACACCAAACACATATGGACGCCCCAGATAAGGCATTTCGAAGCCCTGTGGGGTTATCACGTTCATTTGGCTAAAATGAAACGGCACCTCCCCTTCCACACTTTTGCGAATGGACAAGATCATCCACGGCACTTCCGTTGCCTCGCATCCGGCACGATCGGCGTCAGAAGCATCAGCAGACTGGTCTACATGGGAATGCCAGATTGCAATAACATCGCCCTTGTCCTCTGCCGCGATGATGTCGTCCGCGTGCATCACAAACGTATTCTGCGGGTCTTCCGACACGTTCCGCGCTTCCATAAAGCGATATTTGTCGCCATGAGTACGCACCAGAAAACCACACGCTTCGTTCGGGTAGCGATTTACAGCGCAGAGATAGATTTGCTGCATGACATCGGAACTCAGCTCAGGGAGCGTCACATTACTCATAGCGCGTTGCCCCAATGAACCCGCCAAAATGGATGATGCCATCAGCGAAATAGTTTCTTCTGGCATTGCATGAGTCGTACCGCTTGGTGCAGTAGTCCGCGCCAGCAAGGGTCGTTTGCTGGTTGTTCTTGTCGAAGTAAGGACCGGTGTACCCACACTCTGGCCCACGATATTTCCACGGGCAGGTGTTTTTGATGATTTGTCGGTACGGCAGCTGCACGCCCATCAGATCGAACACACTCGACAACTCAAACTCGACAACCTGGTGTGTCTCCAGCGTTTTTTGTTCGATAAACCACATTTCGTCCGGGAAATGCTGGCTTGGGTCTGCCATTGGGTTGCCCTCTTTGAAGTTGACCGCATCAAGAAACCGCGCCAGCGTCAGCTTTCGCGTGATCTTGCAGCCAACCAAATCGTCGTTTGCCTGAACCTCGGCCGATACCGTGCCAGCAAAGTTGGAAACCTGAATTTTTGGACGTGGAAGTGTGCCTTGCCCGGATTTATCAAACCCAGATGCTGTGATTGGCCACGGTTCGTAGGCAACGCCCTGCCACACAATTGGCTGGCTTAGTTCGTTTGTGCCAGCGTGGAAGTACAACTTGCCCCCTGAAGTCGTGTTGGACATATCCAACACAAACAGCTCAATGAGCGCAGAGGGTGACAAGCTTTGAATATCAGCTTTAATACCCATCGTTTCATCCTTGAAATAAACAGGCGTCAACCTCCTGTCGACGCCTACAAATAATAATAAATATGTACTTACTTATCTAGCAGGATAAATCAAGCCTCAAAGACTTGTCGGAACACAGCATTCAAAACTTGATAACCTGGATAACGCTTCACCGTATGGCTGTCGCAGACAACGACAAGCTGCTTACCGCGCGGGTTTGTCCAGTAGAAGGACTCAACACCACCCCTCTCAGTCAGGAAATCGTCTACCGCATGAATGACGTCATAAGAGCGTGAGAATGTGAGATTCCACTCTTCTTTAATGCGGTTAAGACCCTGACCCTGGCGCTGTTCATAGTCATCGCCGAAGTTCAGAATGGTTACGTTAGGTTTAACGGTTTTCTCAGACTCGTAGTCCGGATACCAGGTGAACGTTTTTCTCGTCATATCACATCCTTGTGATGGCCGCCCTGAAGAGCGGCCGGGTTGATTAGCCTCGTGCGGAATACTGGTTAAGTGAGCCGCCAGAGCGTTTCTCCTGTGCGATGGTGTCGAGCACAATCGCTTTGATTTGCTTGGCCGCACCAGCCCATACACCTTTATCATCGCCAGAGCTGGACTCGGAAGAGCCACCCTCGTTCGTGACGTTGATCTGGATAGAGACCGGTGCTGTAACTGCGCTATTGCCTCTTGCCCCATCACCTGACAGCGTCACTGGAATGCTCTTACCGTCTGGCAGTGGCACATAAGCTTCGTTCATGGAACCTTCACCAAACAGCGCCAGTTGCGGAGAGGTCGCGATGCCTCCCGTCTGGTACGCCCTGAGCGGAACCGCACCATTTTTGCCGAAGATGCCACCGTTGGCGTGCGCTTTGACCTTCCCACCAATACCAGAAGAAGAGCCAGTCCATGCAGAAACCGCCGTGCTCGCGAGTGATAAACCAAAATTCAACCAACGGCTTGAAGAGCTGGAAGAGTTCGCACCTATCATCGCAAACGTTGCAGCCAGGCCAGACGCCACAGATGACAGATTGCTCATGCTCATGATGCTGCTATTGACCGCTTTGGTCTGGTCTTTGGTGGCATCCGTTCCGGTGAACAGCGACTTAGTCCAGTCCCAAACGCCAGAAACCGCCTGTGACAGACCATTCGCAGCGTTTTGAGACGCCTGCCCCATCGAGTTCACGCCAGAAGTCGTCTCTTTGGTCTCTTCGCCGACAGATTTATCGCCGTTGGCCACATCTCCACCTGAAGAACCAATAGACACGCCCTGGTTTGCGATTGCAGTGGCAACATTGTTCATCAGGTTGCCGCTCCGGGCGTTACCTGGTGCCGTTGTACCCATCCCCAGCATGTTCATGATTGGCAGGGTGATCTGCGTCTTCACAACCATTCTGGTGATGTCTTTAAGAATCGACTCTGCGAGGCTTGAGAAGCTCAATTTGCCATTCATGACAAAGTCGGTCAGCGTATCGGTCAGCCCACTGAACAAATCAGTCCAGGTGTCTTCGAGCTGGTCGGCCAGATTCTCGTAATCAAGCGCCATCTGTTGTGTAGCTGTACCGGTTTGCTTAATCAGGGCGTTATTGCCAGCCTCAACAAGCTGATTAATCTGCTTGGTGTACAGCTCAATCTGACTCTTGGACGCATTACCGGATTTAATTGCCGTCTCACGCAATTCAATCAACGCTTTGAGATTGCGGTTGTAGGTATCAGTGAAGTCAGCCACCTTATCTTCACGAGACTGCGTATACCCTGCTTTGATAATGGCGTCAGATTCAGGCGCCCAGGTGTCGATCATCTGTTCGACGTTGCGACGATTGAACATCTCACGATATTCATCGCTCACGTTTGCCAGGTCTGCCAGCCGTGACTTGGCTTTGTCGATCATCTCTTGAGTGATGAACTCATTCGGGACGGCGTTGGCCAGTTCGGTCAGCGATTTGGTGGTATCGCGCAGAGACTGGTCAAACGACACGGTCGCTTTTGAGCTTTCACCCATCTGCCCCATCAGTTGATCTGCTTTATCCAGCGCCTTCTGGTAGCCTTCTGCGAGCTTGTGCTGGGCGCTTTGTTCGCGCTTCGCGGCACGCTGAGAGGCGTTAGCGGTGCGCTGCCCGACTTTTTCCGCTGTTGCCGCATCCTGTTCACGCGCTTTGGTCAGTGCGGCAATGGCTGCTGCACGTTCCTCATCGCTCATCTTCTCCAGAGAGCTGGCACTTGAGGCTTTTTGCAGGTTCAGCTGAGTCTTGAGCTGTTTAGGCCCGATGATCGGCTTACCTTCGAAGTCCATCATTGGTGTGCCGTCTGGCAGTGTGCGCTGGTATGTTGCGGAGTCCATCTGGTTCCGCATGTACTGCGCCAGTGCTTTTTGGGCCGCTTTATCAGCCGTTCCCAACCCAAGAACGGTTCCCTGGTTAGACACGACCCCACCACCGGTTTTCGACGACTTGTCTCGCTCAAACTCCGCCTGAGCCAGCTGCTGGGCGACAACTTCGAGGTGCTCCTGATAACCAAGAATGCGGCCCTGAAGTTTCTGGACCTCCTCGGTATTCCCCTCTTTCTTCGCCTTTTCTAGCAGATCGTTATATTTGGCAATCTCCTTCTCAGTCGCGCTTTTGCGTGATGACAAAGAGTCGACCAATTTCTGTGCCGGCTCCAGATAGGTCTTTTTGACCGTCTCACGAAGCGGTTTGAGAAGTTTCTCCTTCTCGTTGTTTGACAGTGATGCGTCGCCGCTGATTTTCTGGATTTTATCCAGAGCCTCCTGGCGGGCATTCGTGAATGATGCAGCGAAGAGCTGGTTTTCAGCACGGATTTTTTCGATTTGAGACTCCGCAGCCTCTTTAGCCAGTCGTTTGGAAACGGCACTATCGCCAAGAGCAATTGTCCCGGTGATTTTCTCGTACTCTTCCTGATTCTTTTTCAGGCGAGCCTCAACCGTCTCTTTGGACTCCTTCACAGCGACAGGGCCAGCCGATGTGGAGTAGTAATTCACACTTTCGCCAGTTTTGAGTGCCTGCTTGTCTTGTTGGATCTGCTTTTCAAGCTTCGCTGCAAGGTCGGCCATTTGTGCGCGTTTAGCCGCAGTCATTGCTTCCGGGATTTTGCGTATCTCATCCACGACTTTTGCCGTTTCGCTGCGGAGCATGGTCATGTACGTGATAAGCCCAGCCACAGCTGTTGTCGCAACGGTGAAGGCTATACCAATCGGGTTTGCTGCAATAAACGCGGTCAGACCAGCGAATGATGCTTTCAGCCCCATAACCGCCCCACGGATAGCGAAAATTAGCGACGGTATCGGAGCCAGCCCCATTCTGGCCGCACGATTGAAACGCGTAACTGCAACAGTACCAAGATTGAATGGCGCCTGGAGGACGGTCGACATCGTGGCAAATGTGTTAACCAACTGACCCGCTGTACCAATAACCCCCATGATTCCGGCACGCATCAACTTGAAGGCCACCATCGCTGCAACGACTTTACCCAGGTTGATGATCAGTTCCTGGTTCTTAGCCAGCCACTGAGCCAATTCACGCAAACCGTCGATTGCACTGGTAAGCCCTGCGCCCAGCGAGTTGGCGAATGAAATGCCGTCTGGACTGTTCATGATGGAAGACAGTTCTTTCATGGCATTAGAGAGCGAATCCAGATAACCCGCCTGACCAACACGATCTGCAAACAATGTGAAAGAGGTTTGCAACTGTGCAAGCGCACCGGTGTATGTCTGCATCATGTCTTTGGCGGCGTTTTCGTTTTCCGCACGCAGACCAACAAACATCAGTGACAACGCCTGTTTCGCCTCAACAGTACCGGTGGAAATGGCTTTGGTAAGTTCGCCCATCGTAATACCGGCAGCATCGGCCATCGCTTTCATGGCATTCGGAACAGCTTCGCCTAATTGCTGGCGAAGTTCTTCCATCGACACAACGCCCTTACCAGACATCTGCTGGACAGCCACGGCAGCGCGTTTAAGCAGCTCGCTATCGCCCCCAAAGCGTGCAACGGAGTCCACTAACGCCTTCAATGATCCATCTGTCGGATCGAGACCCGCTGAGCGGAATTTAACGAAGGAATCGGTCAACGCATCCATCGCAAACGGGGCGTTTCTCGCCATATTGACGATGTACTGCATATCTTCTGCGGCAGCCTTGCCAGGGTTGGCTTTATCTTTGTTCAGGCCACGCAACATAACGCGCATACGTTCCATTTCTGCCGCAGCTTCAACGATAGGCTTCTGCCATCCAAACAGGATGTCTGTTACCGTTCTGGCCGCATCACCGACCTCGCCAAGCAGGAAAATGTTACCTCGCAGACCGGAGAACATGCCGCTTTCTCCGCCACCATGCACGGACGATCTACCACCAGAATTGCCACCGCCAGCACCAGAGCCTGCGACACGAATACGAACAGGCTTATTGATTAGCTGCTGGTTTTTAATCACGCCATCCATCTGGCCCCGGACCATTTTCAACCCTTCGGCCGCCTGGCTGGTCGTCGTTTTCCAGTTGCTTAATCGCTTCGAGGTTGTGTTCAGTTTGGCGTTCATGCCGCCGACAGAGGTGGTTGCCTCTTTTACTTCAGTACCAAACTTGCTGGCGCTGTGACCGGCGTACTTAGCCCAATCAGAGAACTCATTGAGTTCTGACTGCACTTTGAGCAGCGAAGATGTGAGTTTGTTGACGGAAGAGGTTGTTGTGTCGACGCGCTCAATGAGGGTTTTTAACCCGGTATTGAGGCTGGAAATATTGCTTCGTGTCTTACGTGAAGCATCTGAAACAAGCTCGAACCCGGCAGCTACATCCTGTAGTTTGTCTGCCGTGGCATCGAGCTTGGATTCCAGAACGCCGATGATGCGGGAGACCGAACCCAACGAGCGTTCCAGATTATTGATTGTCTTAGCTGGCTTGGTAGCCCGCTCTCCGAACTTGGTAAGTAACTTACCCGCCCGGTCGATTGACGCTGTAAACTGCTTGTCTTCCAGCGACAGGATAAACTCTACGTTTTGTGACATTCCCTTGTCATCCTCTGCCAAATATTTGCATCAGTTGCTCTTTGGCGTCAGGGTCTGCCCTATCCATGCGCGGATCGTAGACTTTATCGGTAACGACTGGCCTTCCAATCCTGAGTTGCAAACCCTCCATAAACGCCTTAACTCCGTCGCTATCAGCCTGAGCAACACGAGCGACCTGCAGGTTGCGGACATCCTCTTCCGCACGCAGACGGTCGATATTGCGACTGAGCATCCAGAACATCGTGAGTGGGACGTTCAGAAGCTCAACTGGCGACACGGCGTAGTAAGCAACTACACGACTGAAATAGAATCCGAGATCTATCGAGACGGTCTTGGTCCCGGATTCATCGCGGGAAATTACTTTGCCTCTTCACCAGCCGCTTTTTCGTTCTCTTCATCAATCACTTCCATAGCGAAGGTGAAGATCTGCTGAAGCTGCGGAACGGTCAGTTTTTCCAGCACCGCGTCAGGTACGGACGGGATGACCTTGCGAACCAGATCGGCGTAGGCAGTGACCTGCTCAACTGGAGACATGTTCTGGAGGTCTTTGCCTTCCATTTGCTTAATGGAAACGAAGAGGCCAACCGTCATTTCAACGATGGGATATTCTTTTCCGCCAAACTTGATGCTTTTCTTTGGAGGCAGAATGGCGTCGAGGTCGAGTAATTTGGTCATGATTAATTCCTTTTAAAAGAGAGGCTCTTCCTGAGCCTCTACTTGGTTAATGCCGCGATTAATTGGCTGAATTTACCGTTACCGCTTTGGTGGCTTTCTTACCGCCGCTGTTGCTGGTGAAGGAGATGTTTGCGGAACCTTCCGCGACACCACGAACCAGACCAGCCTGGTCTACTGTCGCTTTGTCCTGATCGTCAGAAGACCAGACACCGGTTTTGTCACCAGCATCTTCAGGCGTGACTTCGGCAGTCAGTTGCACAGTTTTGCCAGCTTCAACGACCGGAGATTCCGGGGAGATTGAAACCGCTTTAACTGGCTTTGGGCCGCTCATTTTTCCCAGAGTGCCGTCATCATCTGGATAAGCGGTGAACTCAACAGAGAACACGCGAACGTCATCAGACTGGTAGGTCATGGTGAAGTTGCCCGCGGTCGCGGCTTTTGGAATGGTCAGAATGTAGTCGGTGGTATCCTGCGGCGTCAGAACCAGCTCCTTCGCTACGTCGATCAGGTTCACGCCCTGGGCAGAAGTGATGGTGACAGAGTTGTCTTCATCGTTCAGGGTAGAGCCAGGCATCAGATCGACCATGTTCTGCAACACAGACTCGGCCAGCGGCGCAGTGATAGTGATGTTACGGCCCTGTACCAACTCGGAAATTGTGGTCTGACCCAGCTGGTCTACGGTGACTTTCAGCGTTTCGGTAGAGACCTCAACCTGAACACCACCTTTGGTGTAACCCAGATCCACGCCACCAAACGACACTCTGCAAGCGCCTAATTTGATGTTTTTAACATGGGTATTGGACATTGTTGGAAAACTCCTTTTTCCGTTAAATCGGCACCGTCATTGTGCCAATAATAAGTATATACTTACTTATTTTATTAATTCAACAAATAACCAGCAAATTCAATGGGTATACCCGCTTCAATCAGGGAGCCATCGTTCTTTGGGTAAGCGATCGGCATAGTCATTGGGCGTACCAATCGAAAGTAGACACCATCAGATTCAGTTTCCTCAATCGGGAACATGGCCATAATCTTGTTAGCTTTCTCCATTGCCTTCGTAATCGTCGCATTGCGAACGATGATGGTGAATGAATCGTGGAAAAAACCATGAAGCTCATGGTCAATACTGATGCCGGTATTCGGGTTAATCAGCAGAACGCCGGATTTCACATTAGCTGGCATGTGGTGGCAGAAAATGTCCGTAGCCACAGTGCCAATTTTCGCCTTCTGCATCAGACTTGCAAATGCTTCAATAAACACATTAACCTCTCGTAAAACCTGCTTTTCTTGCCGCTTCCACAATAGTCTGTGCGAACTGTTTCTCGCTGATCTGGGCGGCCCTTTCTAAGAAGTTAGGCCCAACGCGAGGCTTCACACCAGCAACTGGCGGGTTGGTAACACTCTTCATGCGAGAAAGGTAGCCAAGACGATACTTCCCAAGCTCCATATACTTCGCATAGTCGCCAACCTCAACGCCTGGATGTCCTTCACGAGCTTTCGCTCCGGACACAGACAACTCGATGCGCAGCCCCGAATAGCCCTCTTTCACCACTCTGGCGAATATCGCACTCTCCAGTGAACCCGTCTCCAACGGGGCCATTGCACGCGCCAGACGTTCTACCAAACGCGCTAATTTCTCCATATCGCGGATAAGATAGCGCTTGAAGGCTTTCTGGCTGTTGTTGAGTCGGTCTCCGGCACGCTTAAACTGGTGTGCGTCGTACTTCAAACCCATATGTTAGCTCCAACTTCCAGATTACCAGGGCGGCCACGCAGCCCCCAGCGACGGTGGACGCTGGAGACTTTTAGCTTCTGTCCTTCCAGAATTAACACGTCATCAAGCTGTACCGCGGCCTCGAGTGGGATCAACAAAACAGCGTCGAACAATTCCAGATTCGCTTTGCCGCGACTACCAGAGCTATCTGCACGCACCGATGACTTCTCGTTGCTCTGTTCGAACTTTACGATGCCGACGTTTGCCTTTCTGACGAACTGTAGCTGCGCTTCACCGTAGACGTTCTTTGCGCCAAAGCGGTAAATCGACAATTCGGCTTGCCATGAAATGTTCATCAACTCTCCCTTGTGATGATCGCCACACGCATTACCAGGCGAAGGCGCGATTTCTCGTCTTAAGCCTTTCGACCAGAAGTAAATTGTGCGACGCAAATTACGCACGGCGGACAATCATGCGGTTGTTGATGTAGCTAGTCAGCAGTCGCCAGGTGCTGCGAGCTACACGCACGTTTGCCGCTTTGCCGGTGCGATACATGTTGGTGGTTTCACCAATGGACTCAGACAAAAGACCGTCTTCACGAGCTGCCGCCACATCGTTACCATTGGCGATTTCGCAGGCTTCATTTACCGCTGCCAGCATGAGCGTCTGCTTGAAGTAGTCTGGTAACTCATCAAAGCTCTCTTGGGCCATCCGATCCCAATCGACCATGTCGCAGCGATAAGCCCCGTCAGCGCCCCACGGGATGTCATATACGTTCAGCATGTTCTGAGGGCGGTCGTACTGGTCGAAGTCGATACGCATGATTTTCCGGATTGAAAACGGCAGCGTTTTGATTCGCTTCGTTGCTTCAATGAGACGCTTGCGCATCAAACCTTCCCCGTCAGCAAGCAGTGTGTCACCGTTGATCATATCGATAGCTTGCATCTGTGCATCTGCCACGGTTGCGAACGACTGCCCAGGGATGGCCAGCTCAAAACTATCCAGCAGTACGTACATCTTGCGCTCTTCGTGCGTCAGCCCTGAAGCGGTAGCTTTCACACTGACGTAACGCAGATCGCGCTCCTTTTCGACCAACTGATTACACTCCGCCGGCACGACAACCGGTATCGACATCTGTCCTTCTGTAATGACAATCGGCTGGTCTTCCAGCAACGTATTTCCGGCACTATCCCTGACGGTCAAGGCCGCAGACTCGATGTCCAGCACGTTAAACGCAAACACCAGGGAAACAGCTTCCCCGCTACGATACGTGTCGATTTGAGCCATTATTCACCGCCTTGTGCTGTCAGGATGCCCTCGATCATTTCAACGATGCCTTTGGCTTTAACACCTACCTGGTTGCCAATCAGACGCAGACCAGCGATACCTTCAGAATCGGCAATCGACTCCAGCTCTTCGCGAGTAAAGCGCTGGACAGGTTTAACTTCTGCTTGAGCGGTGCCACGTTTCATCGGCACGATGTCTGGCGCTGTGGGTTCGACAATATTATCGGCCGCAACCTCGTTGCGTTTGCTATAGGCAGCAGAGGGAGAGACATTCTTGCCATCTACGGTAGTGGCACGCATGGACGCACAAATGCGTTGCTGATCGATAAATGGCAGTTCGGCAACCGACACACCCTCTTTAAACTGAACGCCGCAGAGAATGCCCGTATAGCCCACAAATTGCGGTTCTAATAAACGAATTTTTGCTGATTTCATTGCTGTTTCTCGCTCAATTAGGAGGCTTACGCCTCCTTTTTACTGATTACGCTTCCGGGGTTTCGGTCACTTTATTGCTTGTCGCTTTTTTCGATGACGCATTGCCAGCCGACTTGCTGGTCTTGTCTTTCTGAGCAAAAGTGCTGTCAGACTGCACCGGTTCGGATGGGGTGAACGGCACGGCTTCAAGACAAGCAGCGAGGCGGTTCTGCTGGCGCTCACTTAATGGCTCGTTGGAGATGGAGTGGGTGAATCCGACGTGGCACATCTGCCCTGTGTAGTCAGAAAACGCCTTCTCCGTGATTTTCATCTTCTGTTCTGGCATCCCATGCTCCTACAAAAAGGGTGGGCGTATAGCCCACCCATAAACAATAGATAATTACTCACCTATTACGCCGTTCAAATTTTAACGTTGGCCAGCGCCGCAATTGCCTTGTCGTGCTTGTTAGCTAAAGAGCAGTACCACTTCACACGAGTACGGGTTGCGTCTTTGTTTTGCACAGTACCGATATTTTCGACAACGATACCTGCATTTTCGCCACCGTACAGACCGGTAACACCGTTTTCTTCAGACAGGTGCAAGCAGTAGATGTCCGCCGCAGTGCCTTCTGTATTCTTCGGAATGAAGTCGTTCACAATGAACGGTACACCGTTGTGGCACAGCATTGGGCGACCGAAGTTTTCGATCATGATTTCAGACGGGCCAACACTCACAGTACGCAGCAGCGCACGGTAAGCACGCAGGTGCTCTGAACGCATCATGATGCAGTCTGCGCCCAAATCTTTCACGGCATCGACCAGTTCGTCGAACATGGAGAAGGTCATGGAAGCGCTGGCGATGTCGATCTTCTGATCGTCGTGCATCAGCTTAGGAATACCGTCAAACGCTTTAGTGTTTTCGGTTGAGTTGCCCAGAATCAGATTGCGGCGGAATGCACGCGCCAAACCTTTCACTTTCTGACGAACCTGGATAGCCAGCTGGCTATTGGTGTCAGACATGGTGGTTGAAAGGAATTTATCGACGTCTACGTCGCCTGCCAGAATACGCAGCTTCGCAACGTGTTCAGTGAAGGTTGCTGCTCCTTCAGTGATGGTGTCGTTAACATCGATGAAGGTCGCTTCGCTCAGAGTAGCTTCACGGTTGTACAGATATGCCTTCGAGTCGATCTTCATGAATGGCAGAACTGCAAACAGGTCATCGCGGTCGATAATGGTCTCGATCACACCCTGTTCAAGCTCGTTGTTAGACAGCTTTTCAGCTTCTTCACGCAGTAATGGCATCTTTCATTTCCCTATGATTTAAGATGTTACTTGATTCCGATTTTCCCCAGACCGGAGGTCAACTTATCCATAGTCGACTTGTTCTTCGGCTGGTGAACTTTGTGGGTCGGTTTGCTATTTGAACCAGCACCCTGCTTGGCTTCGCTGCGCATCAGTGCGTCAGCTTCCGGATCTGCACGCAGAATGCGCTCAATCGCGGATTCGAACGGTAACGGCTTGCCTTCGCCGTCAACCAGAACAGCACGTTCCTTCTGACCGGCCGGCTTGTCATAGCCAACAACGCTTCCGTCTTCACCCACTTCGAAATGAGAGCCGTAGATAACGCGAGCTTTTGCCGGAGTCATCAGAACTTTGTCACGCAGGAAAGCAGAGCTGCTGAAGGAAGCACCAACGGTCATTTCAACCAGTTGAGCCTTCAGTGCGGCGTTCTCGCTCTCCAAAGCGGAGTAGCGCTCGTCACGCTGCGCCAGTTCAGCCTGGTGTGCTTCGATCATCTGCTTCTTCACAGCATCGAACTCACCGCGGCGTTCCAGTTCAGCCTGCTCCGCCTCCCGACGTGCGGTTTCTGCGGCTTGTTCAGCTTCGAGAAGCTGACGAGCACGCGCCGGGTCAATATCACCGTACTGAGCAAGCTGATCGGCCAATGAGCGCTCCTTCTCCTTGCGCTTCATGTTCTCTTTCAGCAGGTCAGCACCGGCTTTTTTGGACTTACGCAGTTCTGCCAGCAACTCTTCCTGAGTCATACCGGCATACTCGTCGTCGTCACCCTTCGGTTGCTCTTTTTGCTCACCCTGTTTGCCTGGGTCTTGAGTACCCTGCTCACTGTCTCCAGCAGGAGCACCGCCACCAGCGCCACCGCGCTCATGCGCTTCGGCCACATCCATCAGGCCACGACGGGCCATAAGCATTTGCCACAGATTCATAAAAATTCCTTTTCGTTACTTATCACTCGGTCTCTTGAGTAGATGAGTCCCCATTCCCTCGGGGTTGATCTTGCCCGCTTTCTTGGGCTGCATCTCGATCATAAGTAAGTACTGACTTATTTTCAAGGGTGTTTAGATCATTTTTTGGAGGATATTTCAATAGATCTGCATCAAATTCTTTTTGCATCGCTTCAGAAATGTTCGGGAACACCTTCTCAATGAGCATATCCATCTGATAACGGCGTACAGAATCTGGTGCCTGCAGTACGGACAGCTTCTCTGCTACGTCAAATTCATCGGTCAGACCACGAATGTCGAAGCTCTCCGGGTACGCGATTAATGAATGGTCTTCGTCAATGTCCACACCCATCCACTTAGCCACCAGCAACATCATCTGGCGTTCAGCCCGTTCAAGGCGCTCCGCTTTGGTCACAAGCAGACTGTTTACACGCTGGAAGTCATACAACTTAGCTGCACCGGATGAGTTGTCGATCCCCTTTGCGTTGTCCTGCTTGGTACGCTCACCCGCCACACCGACAGAGTGGTAAATCTCGTTAATCACTGTCTGGATAGTGGTGATAATCATCTGGGCCTGTTTTGGGTCAGGTGACAGATAGAAGGGCTGGTTCCCACTCTCAGAGTCGTAGGTAAAGACGCGCTTCGTCCCCATTTCCATCACTTTGGTGTGGTTCTCATCACCAGGCATCAGCGCCTGCACCGGAATCGCCAACTGGCTGAAAGTCTGGTCCTGAATAATGGCATCCAGGTTAGACAGGTAGTTGGCCACGGCACGGTCGAGATACGCTATATCGTCAATCAATGACGGGCTGAAATACGGCGACTCGCTTTCCCCGATACAGTCGACCGGGAATACCGGCACGACGCCCAGATCGTGAGAACCGCTGTCCTCCAGCACAACTTTAGCCTGACGGCGACCGCTGTTGCCCGCACCTTTCTTTACTTCTTCGCGGAAGAGATACCACTCGTTTTGCGTCCAAAGACGGTAACGCAGGAACTCCTGACCACTTGAGGTAAACGGATCTGCATCGTCACGCGCCACTTCAACAATCAGCGCCCACAGAATGTTGCCGTCATCGTCCCATGCCAAATCAAGCATCTGTTGCGGTGAAATCCAGTAGGCATACGCACGCGCATCCGTCTTCTTCTGGTCGGCAACCGACTCCACGTCGCCATTCATGGTGCTGTCGACCACAACCCAGATACGACCATAAATGGACGACTGGAGGTCAAGTGCCGCCAT